>JAMFST010000125.1 GCA_026225435.1 Labilithrix luteola | reverse complement strand
GGCGCGAGACGCCTGCGCCGCTCGACGAGGACGTGCCGGTCGGTGTCTTCACCGCCGAGCCGGGGACCAAGGAGTTCGGCGCCGCGAACGTGCTCGCCTTGGAGCCGCGACGCCTGCACGACGGCGAGCAGACGCTCACCTTCGTGGTCGACCGCCAGCCGACGTACGCGGGCGCCGACCCGTACACCTTCCTCATCGACCGGAACTCGAGCGACAACGTGGTGGAGATCGAGCGATGACGGAACGTCCGATGGACGAGTGATCCACCCGGGCGAGGCGAGCGCCCCCCGCTGGCGGTCCGGCGAAGCGAACAGTTCCCGACGGTTAGGCCATGTCGCACACCGACCTACCCATGGCTCGGCGCTTGCTCAAGGAGTGGGAGTGCTGACCTTCAAGACCCGGACTGGCCTCTCCGCGCTCGCTCTTGTCACGCTTGCCACCCTCGCTCTCGTCGCGTGCGGAGGGAGCTCCGGGAATGGCGCGACCGGCGGGCAGCCCGACTCCGGTACGTCGGCAAACGGCGACGACGACTCGTCCGGCAACAGCGGCAACGGAGACGACGGCTCCGGCGACGATACCGGCAGCGCGGACGCCGGCCGCGCCGACGCGAGCGCCGGTGACGCGAGCACCCACGACGGCGGCGCGAACGATGGTGGCAGCAGCTCCGATGGCGGCACCGCGGACGGCGGAGGCAACGGCGGCTCCGATGCCGGCGCCACCGACACGCTCACCTCGAACCGGCTGCGGCTCCTCACCAGCTACGACAGCTACCTCCACCAGTACGCATCGACGGCGCAGTCCAACGGCTTGAGCAGCTCGGTCGGCGGCGTCTGCGACATCCTCGCCAAGCTCGATCCGTCCTCGATCGCCGTCTTCAACACCATCACCACGCGCCTGCAGGGCTCGACGCTCCGCGACGGAAGCTCGATGCTCTGGCACATCACGAAGATCTACCGCATCACCGGCGGACAGGGGGCGACGGCGACGGACCCGGGGACCTGCGGCGGCGGCGAGTTCAATCGCATGATCATGTCGATGGATTCGAAGCTGCAGCAGACGCTGGTCGAGGCCAACGCGGACCTCGGCGCGCAGGCGAACGACGGCACCTACGACATCGCCGACATCAACAGCGGCTCGGACAGCTTCTGGCGCGACTCGCACGATCTGGGTGGGCCGCACGCCCCCTTCGACCTCAGCGACGAGACCGACAACGGCGCGCCGCGCGGGCAGGTGCAGTACTTCACCGATCCGACCTCGTCGCTGGCCAACGCGCCGCTCGGCCGCGAGGACCTCACCTCGCTGGTCGACCCGTACGCCATCGAGATGGACGAGGACTACGACTGCCCGCACAACTCGAACCCGCTCTGCTCGTACACCTTCTACGGCGATCTCTGCTTCCCCGAGTCCACCACCCTCGGGCTGGATCTGTTCACCAAGCGCTACGGCGACGTCGACGCCAGCTGGGCGAGCGCGATGTGCAGCAGCTCGCCGTAGCTCGTCGTCGTAGGCCGCTCAGCGATCGATCATCGCCTGCTGCGCCTCGGCGTAACGCGGCCCCGTCACGCGCAGCGAGTCGAGCCGCGCCGTCTCCTCCGGCGTGAGCTTCAAGCTCGCCGCGGCGACGTTCTCCTCGAGGTAGCTGCGGCGCTTGGTGCCCGGGATCGGCACCATGTCGTCGCCACGCTGGAGCAGCCAGGCGAGGGCCACCTGGCTGGCGCTCGCCCCCTTGTCCTTGCCGATCTCCTTCACGACGTCGGCGAGCCGCTGGTTGGCGTCGTAGTTGGCCCCCTGCAGGCGCGGATCGTTCCGGCGGTAGTCGTTCGCCGGGTGCTCCTCGGCGCGCTTCACGGTGCCGGTGAGGAAGCCGCGGCCGAGCGGAGAGAAGGGGACCAGGCCGATGCCGAGCTCGCGCAGCGTCGGGATGATCGTCGTCTCGAGATCGCGCTCCCACAGCGAGTACTCGCTCTGCAAGGCGGTGATCGGGTGGACGCGGTGCGCGCGGCGGATCGTCTGCTCCCCTGCCTCCGACAGGCCGAGGAAGCGGACCTTCCCCTGCCGGACCAGCTCCGCCATGGCGCCGACGACGTCCTCGATGGGCACCTCCTTGTCGACGCGGTGCTGGTACAGAAGATCGATGTGGTCGGTGCCGAGGCGCCGCAAAGACGCCTCCACGACCTCGTGAACGTGCTCGGGGCGGCTGTTGAGACCGGCCATCTTGCCGCCTTCGATCTTGAAGCCGAACTTGGTCGCCAGGAACACCTGCTCGCGCTTGCCGGCGAGGCCGCGACCGAGCAGCTCCTCGTTGGTGTACGGCCCGTACACCTCGGCCGTGTCGAAGAAGTCGACCCCGAGCTCGATGGCGCGGTGGAGAGTGGCGAGGGACTCCGGATCGCTGGGCTCGCCGTAGGCCCAGCTCATTCCCATGCAGCCGAGACCGAGCGACGAGACCTCCAACCCCTGCGTACCGAGCTTGCGTTTACCGAGCATGATGTCCTCCTTCGTTTCGTTTCGTGACGGAGCGGTTCATTTCAAGGCGCGGACCGCGAGCTCCTTCGCCGCCTCGACGAAGAGCCGGAGCGGCGCGGAGACGCGCGCGCGGCTGGGGAAGTAGAGGAAGAAGCCGGGCACCGTCGGCGCGTAGGCTTCGAGCACGCGACGAAGCTTCCCCTTGCGGAGCCGGTCCATGAGCATCGGCTCCAACGCGTACACCAGGCCGAGGCCGCGCTCGGCGAGCGAGACGAGGGCCGCCGACTCGTTGCCGACGACGCCGCCGCGCACGGGCACGCGCCACGTCTTGCGCCCGCGTTCCAGCTCCCACGCGTAGAGGGTGCCGGTCGTCTGCGAGCGGAAGGTGATGCACTCGTGGCGCAGCAGATCCTGCGGCTTCTCCGGCACGCCGTGCTTGGCGAGGTAGCTCGGGGCGCCGACGATCACGAAGCGGAACGGATCGGTGAGCCGCACCTGCACCATGTCGCGCTCGATCGCGTCGGCGAGGCGCACCCCGGCGTCGTAGCCCTCGGCGACGATATCGACGAAGCGGTCCTCCACGGCGATCTCGACGTCGATGCGCGGATGGCGGGCGCGAAAGGTCGGCAACACCGGATCGACGATGAAGGGGATGGCCGAGCGGGGCACCGAGAGGCGCAGGCGTCCGACCGTCTCGCCCGGGCGCGCGCCCACCTCGCTCAGCGCGGCGAGCACCTGGCCGATGGCCGGTCCGGCGCTCTCCACCAGCCGCCGCCCGTCGTCGGTCAGCGCGACGCTGCGGGTCGTGCGCGCCAGGAGGACGACGCGCAGCTGCTCCTCGAGCTGGCGGACCGTCTGGCTAACCGCGGAGCGCGAGACGCCCAGCTCGCGCGCTGCGCCGCTGAAGCTGCGATGACGAGCGACGGTGAGGAACGCCTGGAGCTGGGTGAAGGGGGCCGTGCTCATGAGCGCTCGCCGACCATACTGCGACGCCAGCCCCCCGAGCGGAAGGCGGCATCTGGGCTACACCCTGTTCAGCTGAGCTGGACAATCGAGTCGTCGCGCCAGGTCATGCGCCGAACGACTCCTTCGCCGGCGGACCGCCGAGCGGCACCGGCCGGAACAGCACCGGCGGCGACGGCGGACCGGCCAGAAGCTCGATCAGCCGCGGGAGCTCGCCGCGGATCTTCGCGCTGTGCTCGCGGAACGCCTCGACCGACGCGCACGCCTGGATCACGAGCAGCGGACCGTCCTCGTCGTCGTCGGCCAGCGGGCGGTGCACCGAGTAGTGCGTGCCGCCCGGCTCGGCGTGGATCTGGCGGGCGAGCTCGGTCAGGAGCGCGATGAGCTCGCCGCTCCGGCCTTTCTTCGCCTGCAGGGTGGAGGCGGCGACGACGGGAACGGAGGTCTTCTCGGTGGTCATGGTCGATCATCGTGACCACGGAGCGGTCATCCGTCGAATGGATGTTATCCATCGCAGGTCATGGACCAGACCCATCGTCTTCGCTCCATCGACTTGAACCTCCTGGTGGTGCTGGACGCCCTCCTCGCCGAGGGGCACGTGACCCGGGCGGGGAGGCTGCTCGGTCTTTCGCAATCGGCGACCAGCAACGCGCTCGAGCGCCTCCGCCAGCTGCTCGGTGATCCGCTCCTCGAGCGCTCCCGCGGAGCCATGGTGCCGACGCCGCTGGCGCAGGCGCTCAAGCCGCAGCTGGCGGAGGCGCTGGCCAGCGTCGCCAAGGTGGTCGCGCCGCGGGCCAATCTGTCCGCGCTGGCCCAGACGGTTCGCTGGTCGGTCCTCGATTACGGCATCGCCCTGCTCGGACCGCGACTTGTAACGATGTTACAGGCGTCCGCACCGAAGCTCGATCTGGTCGTCACGCCCTGGGCGGGGGCCGACGCGGCGCTCACGCTGGTGCACGATGGCGGGCTCGATCTCGCCGTCACCGTCCTCGCCCAGGGGGCGACGGCGCTTCGCTGGGAGCCGGCGTACACCGAGCGCTGGGTGGTAGCGATGCGCCGAGATCATCCGGCGCGACGTCGCTTCACGCTCGCCGAGTGGATGCGCTACCCGCACGTCGTCGTGTCCGGGCGCGGGCAGGCGGACGGCTCCCTCGACGCGGTGCTCGCCCCGCACGGCGAGGCGCGCCGCGTGGCGATGGTGGTGCCGAGCTTCCTCGCCGTCCCCTCGCTCCTCGCCGAGAGCGATCTGCTGGCCCTCGTCCCCGAGAACCTCCTCGCGACCGGCC
>JAMFST010001048.1 GCA_026225435.1 Labilithrix luteola | reverse complement strand
CGTGGCGCTGCCGGTGCGCTCGGCCCTGGCGGCGACGCCGCAGATGGAGGTCGACGTCGACCGCGAGGTCATCGGCGTGG
Source organism: Labilithrix luteola (assembly GCA_026225435.1). GTDB lineage: Bacteria > Myxococcota_A > Polyangia > Polyangiales > Polyangiaceae > JAMFST01. The sequence goes on along the minus strand of JAMFST010001048.1, from coordinate 2,001 downwards.
GCGAGACCGTGCAGCTGCAGATGTCCGTGAGCGTGAGCGACGGCGAGTCGCCGGAGGAGCCGAAGCTGGCGAGCACCGGCGGGATGCACCAGCTGGGGCAGCCGCGCGTGTCGAAGTCGCAGCAGATGACCATCGTGAACGGTCACCGGCAGGACAGCATCGGCCTCGACGCCGTCTGGCTGCTGCGCGGCGACAAGGTCGGCACGTTCACCGTCGGGCCGCCCCAGATCACCGTGGGGAGCCACCGCTACGCCGGTCGCGCGATGCAGATCCACGTGGTGCCGGCGGGGCACGCGCCGCCGCGGCCGATCGATCCCTTCGGCGGCATGATGGGAGGCGGAGGGAACAACGGCGGCGGGCTGGATCCCTTCCAGAGCCTGCAGAACCTGCTGCAGCAGGGGATGAGCGAGCCGCCGCCGGAGCAGCTGTCGATCCCGCAGACCGATCCGAAGCTCGCGCTCGATCAGGCGCGCGGGCGGACGGCGTTCCTCCACGCGACGATCGACAAGACGCAGGCGGTGCTCGGCGAGCAGCTGACCTTGAGCGTCTACATGTACATCGACGCCAGCATCGGCCGCGAGCCGCCGGCCAACGACGTGCACGAGGTGAACGCGGCCGACTTCCTCAAGAAGTCGCTGCAGGACGACGAGAGCACCGCCGACGTGGTCGGCACGGCGATGGTCGAGGGGCGCCCCTACGTCGTGAAGCTGGTGCGACGGAGCGCGCTCTTCCCGCTGCGCGCGGGCGATCTGACCATCGGGCCGATGTCGCTCTCGCTGGTGCGCAACGGCTCGTCGACCGGCTCGCAGCGCGAGAGCGAGACGCTGCACGTGCACGTCACCGAGCCGCCGACGACCGGCCGGCCACCGGGGTACGTGGTCGGAGACGTGGGGCACTTCGCGCTCGACGCGCACGTCGATCCGCGCACCATCGAGCGTGACGGCGCCGTCGGCGTCGAGGTGGATCTCACGGGTAACGGGAACCTCCCGGCGATCCTTCCCGTCCCCGCGCGCAATGACGTCGAGTGGCTCACGCCGACCTCGCACGACAAGCTCGGGCGGCTCGACGGCGGCAGGTTCGGCGGCTCGCGGCACTTCTCCTACGTGGTGCGGCTGCACAAGGAAGGGGACGTCGATCTCGGGGAGATCGCCCTGCCCTACTGGGATCCGGATGCACACAAGTACGCGTTCGCGCGCGCGCCGCTGGGGGTCGTGAAGGTGACGCCCGGTGCGACGCCGAAGTCGAACGCGCGCGACGACGCGGATCTGCCGCTCGCCAACCTGCCGCCGCCGCGGGCGACGCTGGCGGGGCTCCCGCCGGCGCGCACCTTCGTGACCGATCGACCGGTCTTCTGGTTCTCGCTGCTCGGCGCGCCGCTGGTGGTGCTGGGTGGTCTCGGGGCGACCTCGCTCGCGGGGAACCTGCGCAAGAAGCGCGCGGCGCAGGCCACCTCGCCGCTGGCCGACTGGAAGGAGAAGGTCGACAAGGCGGACAAGGCGGCGCGTGACGTCGACGCCCGCGCCGCCGACGCCGCCGTCTTGCGCGCGTTGCATGCGGCTCCGCAGGCCTTCTTCGGGACGTCGATCCGCGCGGCGCAGAACGCCGAGGACATCGTGCGCGCGCTGGTCGCCGCCGGCGTGAAGGAGGACGTGGCCACCCGCTACGCCGAGGTCGTCCGCGCCTGCGAGGTCGATCGCTACGCGCCCGAGCCGGCCAGCGTGGAGACGGTGCGCGCGCGCTGGACCGAGGCGAAGCGGTTGATGAACGAGCTGCGGCCGTGAGGTTTGCCACGCTCGTGATCCTCGGTGGTCTGCTGCTGGGTGCACCGCGCTTGGCGCACGCGGCCATCGCGGACGCCGGCGCCGGCGCGCCCGCGACCTCGCTGGTCGCCAGCGCCGACACGCCCGACGATTCGCTGCTCATCCTCGCGACGCGCGCGCTCGCCTCCGGAGAGGTGCGCACCTCCATCGACGATCTGGAGGCGCTCGCCGACCGCGGGGT
>JAMFST010001047.1 GCA_026225435.1 Labilithrix luteola | reverse complement strand
GTCGACGACCCGCGCGAGGTTCAAGGTGTAGTCGGCCACGCGACGCGAGTGGCCGCTGGTGGTCGGATCGCGCGACTCGATCGCCTCCACGCTCGCCTTGACGAAGCCCTCGAAGAGCCGGCGGATCTCCTCGTAGAGGAAGGTGTTCTCCAGCGAGACGCCGGCCTGCGCGGCGACCATCCCCAGCAGATCCGAGGCGCGCACGTCGAAGGGGACGACGTGCGCGTCGACGTCCGCCGGCGAGAGCAGCTTCACCTCCGGATCGCGCTTCTTGTTGATCAGCTGGATGACGCCGATCACCTCGTCGCGGTGCGAGACCAGCGGCACGGCGAGCATCGAGCGGGTGCGGTAGCCGCTCTTGTCGTCGAAGCGGCGGTCGAAGCCGAAGGGGGAGTCGGGCGGCAGGTTGTGGGCGTCGTCGACGGAGATGGCCCGCCGCTCGATGGCGGCGCAGCCGGCGATGGACCCCATGTTCAGCGGGATGGTGAACTCGGTGCTGGCGAAGCTGACCGAGTCGTTCTGCGACAGCTTGAAGCGGAGCGCCTTCGGGGATTCGCTGCCGGGCGCGCCGTCCTCCACCACGTACACGCTGCCGGCGTCGGCGCCGGTGACCTTGCGCGACGACTCGAGGATGACGTCGAGCAGGCGGGAGAGATCGCGCTCGGTGGCGATGGCCCGGGCGACGTCGAGCAGCTCGCCCATCTCGTTGCGGTAGCGGTCGACCGAGCGGTTCTGCCGGTCCACGCGGTTGCGCGAATCGAGCAGCTCGAGGGCACGCTCGACGGCGACGCGGAAGCCCTCGGGGTCGAACGGCGTGGGGCCGCTCTGCACCGGCAGCACCGCGGAGACGATCCGCCGCGTCGCCGGATCCATCTGTGGCGCCGCGCCGAGGAGGACGAGCACCGCTTGCCCGGCGGCCAGCGCCGTCGTCCAGGGGGCGAGCAGCGCGCGCGCCCTGCTCCACACCTGCACCGGCGCGATGACCACCTGGCGCTCGGGGTAGGCGGCGTACGCCACCGTGACGATGAGCGGGTGCACCGGCAGCACGCGCCACACCGAGGTCGGCACCGACGGCGGCGGCGGCTTCGACGGCGAGTGCCCGACCCAGGCGGACGACGAGGGCGCGCTCGGCACGCCGTTGGTCTCCCCCGGCTCGGCGAGCGCATCGAGGACCGCCTCGAGCACGCGCACCAACGAGACCGGTGAGACCGGCTCGGGTGCGGCGGCGTCGGGCGTGTCGGTCACGGTCGCGGCGGTCATCGCGATGTCGATGGTCGTAGCACGGCGGCGGCGCCGCGGTACGGTGCGGCGCATGTCGAAGACCGAGATCGATCTCGCCGGCGTCCGCCGCGAGTACGAGCGCGCCCGCCTGGACGACGAGGACGCGGGGCATGACCCGCACGCCTTCTTCCAGCGCTGGCTCGACGAAGCGATCGCCGCCAAGGTGGGCGAGCCGACGGCGATGAACCTGGCCACCCTCGACGCGGAGGGGGCGCCGCGCAGCCGCGTCGTGCTGCTCAAGGGCTTCGACGCGCGCGGCCTGGTCTTCTTCACCGACTACGACGGCGCCAAGGGGCAGGAGCTGGCGCGAGATCCGCGCTGCGCCCTGACCTTCCACTGGGTGGAGCAGGAGCGGCAGATCCGCGTCCTCGGCCGGGCCACGCGCGTCGCCACCGAGGAGTCGGATCGCTACTTCCACAGCCGCCCGCACAAGAGCCAGGTCGCCGCGGCCGCCTCGCCGCAGAGCCAGCCGATCGACCGCGCGACGCTCGAGGCCCGCTTTGCCGAGATCGAGGCGCGCTACCCCGACGAGGTCCCGCGCCCGGCCAACTGGGGCGGCTTCCGCGTCGCCGCCCACACCTTCGAGTTCTGGCAAGGCCGTCGCAGCCGCCTGCACGACCGCCTGCGCTTCCGGTTGGGCGCAGACGGCCAGTGGCTACGCGATCGCCTCGCCCCCTGACTCAGCGCGGGGAAGACACCGTGCAGACGTGGTTGATGCAGGAGATGCCGGAGGCGCTGTCGCAGCAGTCGGTGTCGACGTTGCAGCGGTCGTACTGTGCCGAGCACCCCGACGCCTGCGTGCCGCAGGTGAGCGGACCGCCCGCGGTG
>JAMFST010001046.1 GCA_026225435.1 Labilithrix luteola | reverse complement strand
GATGACTCCGCTCCAGCGCATGGCCGATCCGTCGGAGATCGGGGCCGTGGCCGCTTTTCTCGCCTCGTCGGACAGCAGCTTCATGACCGCCAGCGAGGTCGCCGTCGACGGCGGCCTGGCGCAGCTCTGACGCGCCAGGGCCGGCGCTCCGGCTGGCGGCTCAACGCAGGTTGAGCACCCGGCACAGGCCGGTCACCAGCTCGGCGTCGAGCGGCTCGTTGAGCAGGAGGCGGTACCACATCGCTCCGTAGATCGTCGTCACCGCCGCCTCGCGCTCGGTCTCGTCGGCGATGCGGTGGGCCAGGAGGGTCCGCAGGGTCTGCCGGCGAGGCTCGACGAGCCGCTCGCGCAAGGCCTGCCGAAGCGGTTCGTCGCTCTGCGCTTGCGCCATCAGGTGGCGGTAGGTCGGACCGAGCCGGGTCATCACCGCGATGGCCGAGAGGAGGAATGCCTGCAGATCGCCGCTGGCGATGGCGTCTCGCTGCAGCTCGTCCACCATCGCCCGCCCGTGCTCGGCGAGCGCGTCGAGCACCACCGCCGACTTGCTGTCCCACCAGCGGTAGAGCGTCTGCTTCCCCGCCCCCGCCTCCTCGGCGATCATCTGGGCCGTCACGTTGTCGTAACCGCGCTCCTGCGTCAGGCGGAAGGCCGCCTCGAGGATCGCCACCCGGCTCTCCTCGCTCCGGGGTCGCCCGAGCTTGGGCTGCGCGCGCGGACGGCTCATGAGCAGACGATAGAGCAAGGTGCCGGTCGCTCTAGCCGCGAACGTGCACCTCGCTGCTACCGACCGGTTGACGCAGGGCGACGCGGGCGAGCCGGCGGGCCGTCTCGTAGGCACGGCGCCCCGCCTCCAGCTTGAAGGGGCCCGAGCGCGGCAAGTTCTCCATGACCAGGGTGGTCATCGCCGGGCGCGTGGGGATGGCCATCCCGGTGCCGAAGCGGCGCCACGGAGAGCGCGAGGAGATGTGGTGGTAGAGCACGCGCTCGCCGTCGATCGCCGGCATGCCGGCGAGACCGGGGCGATCGGCCACACCGCCGTCCCAGTAGCGGCGCCCGTCGATGGTCACAGGGTGGAACATGCCGGGCACCGCGCAGGAGGCGCAGATGGCCGGGGCGATCGGCCCCTCGGTGATCACCCGCGTGCGCCGCGCGGCGATGTCGAAGACCGAGACGGCCGCCGGGACACGCGCGTCCTCGAAGCGACGCGCCGGGAGCATCTCCTCGAGCGAGCGGCGAAAGAGCTCCCCGCGCAGGAGACCGAGCCCGGGCGCAGGATCCCAGAAGTGGCTGCGCTCGAGCGAGAGCAGCTTGGCGGCGATGTCCGCCGGCTCGGCCCCGCTGGCCCAGGCGGCGGTGACCAGCGCGCCCGCGCTCGACCCGGAGACCCGCACCGGCACGTGACCCGTCTCCACCAGCACGGAGAGCAGGCCGGTGTGGGCGAAGAAGGCGAAGAAGCCGGAGGACATGGTGAGCGCGAACGGCCCCTCCGAGAGCCATTCCCCGAGCGAGGGAAGCAAGATGAAACATCTTCCCATCTCCCGCGCGGCGCCGCGAGCTGGTAGGGCGTACGCATGCTCCGCGCCGCTGCTGCCGCTGCCGCTGCCCTCGCCTGTACCTCGTGCTTCTTCTTCCACGGGGAGGAGCCCGCGGGCACGCCGGTCGGGAGCGACAGCTTCGCCACCGCCCCCATCGGCGTCACCCCCGAGGGGAACACGGCGAACGCGCCGCAGTACGCGCATCCGACGCACCCCACGCCGTCGCCGGCGCTGCTCGTCCTCACCAAGAAGGACGAGATGCTGTCGATCGTGGACCCGGGCACGCTGCAGATCGTCGCGCGCGTGCCGGTGGGGCGCGATCCGCACGAGGTGGTGGCCAGCGCCGACGGCCGCTTCGCCTACGTGTCCAACTACGGGCACGGCGCGTACAACACCATCGCCGTGGTCGACCTCGAGGCGCAGCACGCCATGCCGGCGATCGATCTCGGCCCGCTGCGCGGTCCGCACGGGCTGCGCTACGTCGACGACCACCTGTGGTTCACCGCCGAGGGGGCCAAGGCCGTCGGCTCGTACGATCCGCAGAAGCACGCGGTCGACTGGATGCTGGGCACCGGCCAGGACCGCACGCACATGCTGTTCGTCACCGACGACAGCAACCACATCATCACGACCAACGTGAATTCGGGGACCATGAGCTTCCTCGATCGCCAGCAGGTCGAGCCGACCGCCTCGCTCGCCAAGCGGCAGGCGGTCACCACGCCGGGCGGTGACTGGCACGAGCAGGTCGTCAACGTCGGCCAGAGCACCGAGGGGTTCGACGTCGCCCCGGATGGCGCCGAGGTCTGGGCGGCGGACGCGGACGACGGGTCGATCGCCATCGTCGACCTCACCTCGCGCAAGCTCTCGCAGCGCATGCCCGCCGAGGTCACCGGCGCCAACCGGTTGAAGTTCACCCCGGACGGCAAGTGGGTCATCGTCTCGTCGCTGCGCAACGGCAACCTGACCGTGTTCGACGCCCACCGCCACGCCGAGATGAAGCGCATCGCGCTCGGCCGCGGCGCCGCCGGCGTGCTGGTCTCGCCGGACGGACAGCACGTGTTCGCCTCGTGCTCGCCGGACGGGTACGTCG
>JAMFST010000124.1 GCA_026225435.1 Labilithrix luteola | reverse complement strand
GCTGACGCGCCTTGCTCGACTTGGTCGCCGTCGCCTGCGCGCGAGCTTGCGGTGGCAGAGCGACCTGCGCGGCGGCGGCGGGCGGGGCCTCGGCCGACTCCGGTGGAGTCGCTTCCTCGGCTGGCGGAGCAATCTCCATCAGCTCGGCCGAGAGGAGAAAGAGCGAATCGGCCGACGCCGACGGCGGGACCACGCTCGCGCGCGGCTTGACGGAGAGCGGGGCCGGCTCGTCGGGCGTGGCGCCGACCGGCGGAGGGCGCAGCGTCTCGAGCGCCGGTGCACCGTCCTGGCGGCTCGCCTCGGCCGTCCAGCGCTCCTGCCGCGCGCGCTGCTCGGCGAAGAGCTCCCCCATCACCTTGGCCACGCTGGCGGGGTCTCCGCCGCGGGCCGGCCAGCTGGCCGCCACCTCGTCGAGCGCTTGCGAGAAGGCCAGCGCATCGGGCCAGCGCTCGTCGGCGTGACGCTTCAATCCCCGCTTCAACACCTCCCAAAGGGCGACCGGATATCCGTCGACAAAGCGCGTGGGATCGGGAATCTTTGCCGCGTAGACGCGCTTGAGCGTGTCGACGTCGTCGGTCCCTTTGAAGAGTCTCCGGTCGGTGGTGAGCTCCCACAGCGTCGCGGCCAGCGCGAACACGTCGGTGCGGCGATCGAGCGGTTTGCCGACGGCCTGCTCCGGCGACATGTACGCGAGCTTTCCCTTCACCACGCCGGCAGCGGTCTGGCTGATGCGCCCGCGCGCCTTGGCCAGACCGAAATCGATGATCTTCACCGTCCCGTCGTAACCGACGATGATGTTGCTGGCGTTGACGTCACGGTGCACCAGCCCCTGGACAATGCCGTCTATCGACAGCTCGTGAGCGTGATGCAGCCCGGCCGCCACCCGGGCGCCGATCCAGGCGATCGTCTCGTAACGCAGCCGTACGCCACGCTCGCGACAGGCGCTCCAGACGTGCCAGAGCGATTGCCCGGCGAGCAGCTCCATCGCCAGGTAAAGCCGCTTCCCCTCGTTCCCCAGCTCCTCGACGTGGACGATGTTCGGATGAGAAAGGCGCGAGACGATCTTCGCCTCGTCCAGGAACATGTTGGTGAATTCCGGCTGGAGCGAGAACTCGTCTTTGATGACCTTGAGCGCCACCGCACGGCCATCCGCGGCGCGGCCGAGGTAGACCGTGGCCATTCCCCCTTCGCCAATCTTGGCGCGAAGGTCGTAAGGGCCGAGGCGGCGGAGTGGCGTGGCGACGGGAGGGGGCACGTACGAGCTTGGCAGGGCGAAAGGCGCGGCGTGACAGGTGGGTCGCTACGCTCAGCGTGCCCCATCGCGCGACCGGCGGCGAACGTCAATGAGTAAGCGGGGGCGCTCGCGGGAACATTCACCCGGCCGAGTCGTCCAATCCGGGCAAATGAGTCCAACGAGAGGCCTGTCCCCGGTCCGCGCCATTGCCCACATCGCCACCGCCGTCGTGGACAATTCGCGTAGGATGGCCCGCTCGATGAATGGCGAGCACCGGTCGTATTTGCGTTTGACTCCGGAAACTTTGCGAATCGGCGCGCTCGCAGGTGCGCTCGCGCTCCTCGGCAGCCTTCTCGGTGTTGGCCTCGGAGGTTGCAAGGATCGCGGCAAGGAGAGCGCCGCCCGCGCCAACGAGGACACCACCGTGCTCGCGCAGCTGGTCGTCACCGACGTCGGCGAGATCGAGCGCGGGTTGCCCGTGGGGGCGGCGAAGTTCTCCGCCATGTTCGCCCCCGGTGCGAGCGACGAGCTCAAGGACCCCTCGGTGGTGAAGAAGAAGCTCCTCGCCGTCCGCCGCGAGGTCCCCGATCTGGTCGTCGCCAAGTCCACCTTCTTCGCGCTCGCCGACGACAAGGGGATCGCCCTGCGCAACGATCTCGAGACCGACGTGATGGCCGGCTCGAACCTGGTGGCGATCTTCCCTGCCCTCGCCCCCGCGTTGCAGGGGCAGCTGGTCGAGACCAGCGGCGGCTTTCCGCAGACCCGGCAGCACAACGACCGCGACTGGGTCGCCGCCGCGCCGGTGAAGCGCGCCGATGGCAGCGTCGGGGGGTTGTACCTGACCGGCTGGACCTACCGCACCTTTGCCCGGCACCTGCAGGAGTCGCGCAAGCACGACCTCACCGAGGCGCTGCGCGACGCGGGGCTGAACGGGCAGATGCCCATCGAGTACATCGGCATCTTCGATCAAGACGGCGTGTACATGGCGCCGCTGACCCCGCCAGTCGACGAGGAGGCGCTCGCCACGCTGAAGCTGAGCGACCGGACCGCGAACGGCCAGGCGAGCGGCGTCATGAACGTGACCGACCGCGATTTCGGCTGGTCGGCCATCCGCGCGCCCAAGCTGGGGCCGCAAGCAGGAATCGTCGTGCTGCGCAGCGAGCTGTGAGCCGAGACGGCTTGAGACGCAACGCGTCGTTCCGTTCAGGCTGAGGCCGCGCTATAGCCGCTGGCGATGCCGCGTTTTGCAGCGCTCGACCTCGGCTCCAACGCACTGCGGCTGCGCATCGTCGAAGCGGCGGCGCACGGCGCGGCCTCGTGGAAGGAGGTCGCCAGCTTGCGCGCCCCGGTGCGCCTCGGCAGCGAGGTTTTCGTCACCGGCAAGCTGACGCCCGGATCGATCGGGCAGGCCTGCGCCGCGCTCCGCGACTTTCGCGCGGCGATGGACGAGCACAAGGTGGACGCGTACCGCGCGACCGCCACCAGCGCCGTGCGCGAGGCGTCCAACGCCGCGACGCTCGCCGAGCGCGCCCGTCGCGAGGCGGGGATCGAGCTCGAGGTCATCGAGGGGATCGAGGAGGCGCGGCTGATCCAGCTGGCCGTCTCGCGCCGCGTGGCGCTCCATGATCTGCGCGCGCTCCTGGTCGACGTCGGCGGCGGCTCGACCGAGCTGACCTACCTCGATCGCGGCAAGAGCGTCTTCTCCATCTCCCTGCCGCTCGGCACGGTGCGCCTCCTCGAGACCTACCTGCGCGGCCCGTCGGCCATCACCACCGATCGCGCGCGGCTGCTCTCCGAGGGGATCGACCGCGCCTTCGCCGAGGCGATCCCTCACCTCGGCCACCTGCCCATCGACCTGGTCATCGGCACCGGCGGCAACCTCGAGACGCTGTGCGATCTGTGCCCGATGCCCGGCGGAGCCGGCGGCGTTCCCCGCGCGGTCGACGTCGGCGCGATGCGCGCGCTGCTCGCCGAGCTGTCGACGTTGAACGACGAGGAGCGGCGGACCAAGTACGGCCTGCGCCCGGACCGCGCCGACACCATCGTGCCGGCGGCGTCGATCTTCCTGCGCGCGGCCGAGGTCTTCAAGGTGGCCGCGATCGCGGCGCCCGGGACCGGGCTGAAGGAAGGGATCCTCGAGGAGATCAGCGCCAAGTTCTTCCACGTGTGGGACGAGGCGCAGGAGGTCGACGTGGTGCTGGCGGCGTGCCGGCGCCTCGGGCGGCGCTACCAGTTCGACGAGAAGCACGGGGACCTGGTGGCGCGCATGGCCGGGCGCCTCTTCGACGAGCTCACGCCGCTGCACGGCCTGGGGAAGCGCGATCGCCTGCTCCTGCAGGCGGCGGCCCTGCTGCACGACGTGGGGGACTTCGTCCGCTACGACGGACACCACAAGCACAGTTATTACCTGATCCTCCACGGCGACATCATGGGGCTGTCGCGGGACGAGCGCGCGGTCGTGGCCAATGTGGCGCGCTATCACCGCAAGAGTCATCCCGAGGTCGCGCACTCGAACTTCCGCGAGCTCGACAAGGACGCGCGCGCCAAGGTGCGCTCGCTCGCCGCCATCCTGCGCATCGCCGATGCGCTCGATCGCGAGCACCTGGGGAAGGTGGAGTCGGTGGTGCCGCGGCTCGACGCGCAGCACGGGCGGCTGCACCTCGCGCTCGTCGGGACGGAGGATCGCTCGCTGGAGGAGTGGACCGTGCACGCCAAGGCCGGGCTCCTCGCCGAGGTGTTCGACCTGGCGGTCGTGCTGGGGGAGCGCCGGGTGAGCAGCGTTCCCAAGTCGGCCGGCCCGGTCTCCGGCTAGCGTCCCGGTCGCGAAAGACTCCTCTCGACGGCGCGCGAGGTCGACTACGCTCTGCCGCCGGCATGCGTGACGGATCCGGGAGACGGGCGGGAACCCTCGCCATCGCGGCCGCCGCCGCGGCGCTGACCTCGCCCTTGCTCGCCGGTTGCGCCTCCCAGGCGGGTGACAGCGCCCGCTCCGCCGCCAACGCCTACGCCGACGCGGCGGCTCGCGGAGACGCCGACGCGCTCTACGACATGATGAGCTCGAACAGCCGGCAGCAGCGCACGCGCACCGAGGTACGGCGCACGGTCGAAGGGGAGCGCGCCGAGCTGGCCGAACGAGGGCGCGCCCTGTCCGCCAAGGACACCCGAGTGGACGCGCGCGCGACGCTGCGCTTTGCCGATGGGGAAGTGGCGACCCTCGATCTCGAGCAGGGGCGGTACCGGGTGAGCAGCGCCGGCACGCTGCCCGG
>JAMFST010000123.1 GCA_026225435.1 Labilithrix luteola | reverse complement strand
GGTGAAGCGCACGCGCTCGGCCGCCACCGCGACCCGAACCTGGACCCGTGCGCCCGGCGCGCAGGCGTCGCACGCGTTGAGCAACAGGTTGACCAGCACCTGCGGGAAGAGCGCCTCGTCGCAGGCGATGCGGACGGTCTCGTCGATGGTCTCGGCGTCGGTCACCAGCTCGCAGGAGACCTGCGCCGCGTCGAACCGGTGGCGCACCAGCTCTGTGGCCACGTGCACGACCGACAGGGCGGACAGGTGCTGCAGGCTGACCGCGTCGCCGCGGGCGAAGGCGAGGAAGCCGCGGACGATGGCGCTGATGCGCGCCGCCTGCTCGCTGATGGCGGCGACCGAACGGGTGGCCCGCTCGTCGTCCTTCACCCGGGGGCCGAGCTGCTCGGCGCGCCCGACGATGACCCCGAGCGGGGTCGAGACCTCGTGGGCGATGCCGGTGGCCATGGCGCCCAGCGTGGCCAGCTTGTCGGCGCGGACGAGCCGCTCGTCGCGGGAGCGGACGGCCTCGTTGACCGCGATCTCGCGCGAGAGCGCCAGGCGCTCCTTCTGCACCCGCAGCGCGTAGACGCCGAAGGCGAGCCCGCACGAGGCGGTGAGGAGGAACTCGACGACCAGCCGCCACTCGCCGCGGACGTTGCGGTCGCGCACGCGCAGGGCGCTGGCGACGACGGCGATGACGCGGGTGCCCATGTCCGTCTCCACGCGCGCGAACCCGGCCTCGGCACGGCGCACGGGCAAGCCCAGCTCGGCCGCCTGGTCACGCGTCAGCTCCACGGTGTCCTGCCCTCGCGCGAGGGCGGCGTCGAGCGCAGCGCTCGTGCGGCCGGAGGTGGTGCGGAGCGAAGCGGACGCGCCGCTCGAGGTGAGCACCACGAGATCGCCGTCGCGCTCGAGCGAGCGTGCGTCGAAGGAGACCTCGGCGGGGGGAAGCTCGTCGCGCGGGGCGAGCGCCTGTGCGGTCTGCAGCCCGGCGGCGATCCCTTCGGCCACCACCACCTGCTGGCGCGCGAAGTCTCGCAGCGACGCGGCCGCGGCTTGCTGGTGATCGGCGTAACTGAGCAGGGCGATGAAGGCGATCGCCGTCAGCGTGCACGCGGCGATGACCCACGACGACTGGGCGACACGTCGCGCCCGCGCGCGCGCAGGTGACGAAGGGACACGCTCGGATGCCGCTGGGAGCGTCGCCTGCACACCGTCCGCCTTAGCGCGAGAGCGGTGCGGGGAGAATCTCCCGCGCACCGGGATGTTCTCCCGGTGACCGGGAGGATTTCCCGATCGGTGCAGGCGTCCCGGCCATCGGGGCTCGTTTTCCCGCGCGAAGTGCACCGGCACGTCGCCTGCTTTGGGGCCGCCCGATGCTTGCGCGTTCCCGTCTCTCCTCCTCGAAGCGCCTGAGCGAGCTCGCCGTCGCGCTGGGCGCGCTCGCCTCGCTGGTGATGGTGCGGCCGGCGCAGGCGGCACCGTCGTCGGAGTCCGAGCCGCTCTCGCTGCCGCCGCCTCGGGCGATGACCTTGCCGGACGCTCTGGCGTACGCGCGCGCTCACCAGCCCGCCATCGTCGCGGCGCTCTCGCGCGTGAGCGGCGCACGGGAGGCGGCGGAGGTGCCGCGCTCGCAGTGGCTCCCGCGGGTGGGCGTCACCGCGCAGATCTTCGCCGCGACGGAGAACAACTCGACCGCCTCCACGGTGGTGACGATGCCCGAGGTGGACATCCCGCGCATCGGCAGCGGGCGCACGGTGTCGGGAGGGTCGGCCCAGTGGAACCCGTACGGCAGCACGCTCGTCGCCGCCGGCGGGACACAGGAGATTTTCGACTTCGGCCGCATCGCGGCGGAGAGCGCGGCCGCCGACGCCAAGGTGGAGATCGCCACCCAGTCGGCCATCGCCCGCCAGATCGACATCGAGTACGGCGTGCAGGAGGCCTACTTCGCCGTCTACGCCGCCAAGGGGGTGCTGGCGACGGCGGAGGGGGCGTACCACCGCTCGCGCGAGCATCGCGATCTCGCCCAGGCGGGCGTCGGCTCCGGTCTGCGCTCGCCCATCGAGCTGACCCGGGCGACCGCCGATCTCGCGCGCTACGACCTCGGGCGGCTGCGCGCGCGCGGCAACGTCCAGGTCGCGCAGAGCGTGCTGGCCGCCTCCATCGGCGTCTCCGACATCGGTATCGACACCACCGGCGACATGCCGCAGGTCACCGAGCTTCCGACCTTGCAGCAGGCGCTCGACGACGCGTCGCGCCGCTCGCCGTGGCTCCTCGAGGCGCTCGCCCGGGTGAAGCAGCAGGAGCGCGAGACCACGGCCATCCGCGCGGAGATGCGCCCGAACCTGCAGGTCACCGGCACCATCTCCGGCCGCTCCGGAGGAGGACCGCCGACCAGCGGCGACCAGGGGCCGGCCAACGGCTGGGCACCGGGCATCCCCAACTGGGACGTCGGCCTTCTCCTCAGCTGGCCGCTCTTCGATGGGACCATCAACGCGCGCGCCAACGCGTCGGCTCGCCTGGAGGACGCGCAGCGCGCCGATCTCGAGGTCGCCCGGCTGACGGTGACGGCGGCGGTCGACAAGGCCTACGTGCAGCTCACGGTGGCGCGCGACACCTTGCCGGGTCTGCAGCGCGCCATCGAGGGGGCCACGTCGAACTACGCGCAGGCCAACGCGCGCTTCGGCGGAGGTCTGGGCAACGCCGTGGAGCTCGCCGACGCCGAGGCGCTGCGCACGGACGCCGAGGTGCAGCTCGCCCTCGGCGTCTTCGAGATCGCCCGCGCCCGTGCCGCTCTCGGCCGCGCGCTCGCAGGAGGGATCGCCCCCACTGCCATGCCCACCGTCGAATACACGCCGTCCATGAGGGGTTTCACGCATGAGTGACCAGCGCAGTGACCCGCCGAGCGAGCAGGCGTCGCGCCCGCTCAGCCCGCCCCGCCCGCACCGCGGCATCCCCGTCGGCATCGCCCTCGGCGTGGCGGGCGTCCTGTTGATCGGCGGGCTGCTCGTCTGGCGCGCCGAGGCGAAGACCGACAAGGTGGCGATGGCCAGCAGCCCCAAGCCGGTGACGGTCATCCACGCGCCGGCGACGCCGTACCGGGCCGAGCGCATGTACGTCGGCACCATCCGACCGTGGATCGAGGCGAGCGTGGGGCCGCAGTTCATCTCGGCCTACGTGGACACGGTGCTCGTGCGGCCGGGCGCGGTGGTGAAGCGCGGCGACGTGCTCGCCACCCTCGACTGCCGCAACGCGAGCGCGCAGACCCAGGCGCTGGCCTCGCAGGCGCGCGCCGTCGATGCCCGGCAGGTCGCCGTGGCGCATCAATCGAACCGTACCCAGGGGCTCCTCGACGGCGGCTTCGTCTCCCCGAACGAGGCGGAGCAGCAGGCCGCCCAGAGCGCGGCGGCCTCCGCCGAGCTCGCTGCGTCGCAGGCGAACCTCGCGCGGAGCGCCCTCGACGTGAACGACTGCATCCTGCGCGCCCCGTTCGACGGCGAGGTGGCCACCCGCACCACCGATCCGGGCGCCTTCGTCCGCCCGGGCACGTACATCGTCGGCGTGGTCGACCGATCGACCGTGCGCATGACCGCCGACGCGCCGGAGACCGACTTCGACATCGTCGCCCCCGGCACCAGGGTCTCCGTCGTCGTCGTCTCCACCACCAAGCGGATCGACGCCACCATCACCCGCCGCGCCCCCAGCGCCGATCCGGGGACGCGCACCGTCCACTTCGAGATCGACATCTTCGACCCGACGCGGTCCATCCCCGTCGACACCACCGGCGAGGTGCACATCGAGGTCGGCGATCCGGTGGCGGCGACGCGCGTGCCCATCTCCGCCGTCTCCAGCAACGGCACCAAGGCGACGATCTTCGCCATCGACGGCGACGTCGCCCACTCCCGGACCTTCACCCTGCTGGGCGAGCTCGGAGGCGACATGTACTTCCGTCCAGCCGATCTGCCGGCCGACACCGAGGTGGTCACCGAGGGGCGCGCGCTCCTCGCCGACGAGGACCGGGTCACCGTCAACGTCGTCCCCGCGGCCCCGGCCAAGGGGTCGAGCGCCATCGTCACCCCCACCAGCACCGCGAAGCCGCAATGACCGCGCTCGCCCTGCGCAACCCCATCGCCGTCCTGATGATCTGCATCGGGCTGCTCGTCTTCTCGGGGGTGGTCACCAACCGGATGAGCGTCGACACCTTCCCGGAGCTCACGCCGCCGGTGCTGGTGATCGGCACGCTGGCGCCCGGGCTCGGGCCGAAGGACGTGGAGAAGACGCTCTCGTGGCGGCTCGAGAAGTACGTCAGCTCGACCCCGGGCGTCGATCACGTGGAGAGCGTGTCGCGCAACGGGCTGTCGATCATCTACGTGTGGCTCAAGTGGGGCACGGATCTGAACGCCTCGCAGACGCTGGTGCAGGCGCAGGTGGCCTTCGCCATGGCTGCCATTCCCAAGTCGCTCGGCGTGCTGCCGCCGTTCGTCCTCCAGTACGATCCGTCGAACGCCCCGGTCGTGCAGGTGGTGGTGACGGGCAAGGGCTACACCTCGCCGCAGCTGTACGACTACGCCTTCAACTTCGTCGAGCCGCGCCTGGAGGGCATCTCCGGCGTGGCCAGCGCGGCGCCCGACGGCGGACGGATGCGGCAGATCAACGTCGTGGTCGATCCGGAGAAGGCGCAGGCGCGCAACATGACCGCGGTCGACGTCGCCGCCGCGGTGGCCCGCTCGAACGCGCTTCTGCCGTCCGGCGAGCTCATCTCCAAGCAGTTCGACGCCAACGTGTACACCGACGCCGTCCCCGCGCGCGTCGCCACCATCGGCGAGGCGCCCATCAAGATGTCCGGCGACAAGCCGGTGCTCATCAAGGACGTGGCCCGGGTCGAGGACAGCGGCACCCCGCCGACCCAGTCGGTGTCGGTCGACGGGCAGGACGCCGTCTACCTCAACGTGCTGCGCATCCCGGGCGGCAACACGCTCGACATCGTCGACGCGGTGAAGAAGGTGGTCGGCAACCTCAGCGATCTGCCGCCAGGGGTCGAGGTGAAGGCGGTGTTCGACCAGTCGACCTTCGTGCGCACCACGTACCACGGGCTGAAGAAGGAGATCGTCCAGGCGCTCTTCCTCATCGGGCTGGTCATCCTGATCTTTCTCCAGAGCTTCCGCGGGACGCTCATCGTCTCGGTGGCCATCCCGCTCTCGTTCGCCATCACCCTCATCGTCCTGTAC
Source organism: Labilithrix luteola (assembly GCA_026225435.1). Classification (GTDB taxonomy): domain Bacteria; phylum Myxococcota_A; class Polyangia; order Polyangiales; family Polyangiaceae; genus JAMFST01. The sequence goes on along the minus strand of JAMFST010000123.1, from coordinate 3,755 downwards.
GCCTCCGGGCAGACGCTCAACGCCTTCACCCTCGGCGGTCTCACCCTGGCGATGGGCCGGCTCGTCGACGACGCGGTGGTCGTGCTCGAGTCGATTCACCATCACCAGCGCGACGGGATGAGCGTGAAGCAGGCGGCGCTCGAAGGGGCCAACGCGGTCGCATTGCCGGTCCTCGCGTCCACCTTGACGACGATGGCGGTGCTGTTGCCCGTGCTCCTGCTCGCCGGCCTGGCGAAGAAGCTCTTCGCGCCGCTGGCGCTGACGGTCGGCGTCGCCATGATCGCCAGCTACTTCGTCAGCATGGCGGTCACGCCGGTCGCCTGTCGTTTCTTCCTCGGCAACGCCGAGCACGGCAAGGTGGCGAAGAAGGTCGAGGGGGTCATCGATCACCTGGCCGAGAGCTACGCGCACGCCCTGCGCCACGTCCTGCCGTTTCGCTGGACGGTCATCGCGGCCGCGGTGGTGCTGGTCCTCGGCAGCGGCTGGGCGGCAGGAAGGCTGCCGAGCACCTTCTTCCCCGAGATCGACGAGTCCATCGACCAGATCTACGTCCGCTTCGCCCCCGGCATCTCGCTTCCCGATGCCGCCAAGCAGCTGCAGGACATGGGCAAGGCGATCACCCGCGAGCTCCCCAAGGGGGCCGTCGAGCTGGTGATCGAGAACCTCGGCACGCCCGGCAACGCTCGCGCTGCCATCGTCAGCCCCAACGTCGCGCCGAACACGGGGTACCTGCGCTTGCAGTTCTCTCCCGCCGACGACCGCAAGGCGTCGCAGCAGGAGCTGGCGGACGAGGCGCGCGAGATCATCCACCGCGAGTTCCCCGGCGTCGAGACGCTGCAATCGCCCGGCGGCCTGGTCGCTGCCGTCTTCGCCAACAGCTACTACGCGCCGCTGGTGGTCGAGATCCGCGGCGAGAACCTCGACGTCATGCAGGCGCAGGCCGAGGCGATCGCCGGGGTGGCGCAGACCGTCGACGGCGTCCGTGACGTGCGCACCTCGGTGGAGCTGCGCTACCCGGAGATCCACGTGGACACCGACCGCGAGAAGGCGGGCTTCGTCGGCGTCGACTCGCGGACGGCGGCGCAGACGACCCTCGACGCCACCATCGGCAACATCAACCAGCCGAGCGTGTGGATCGATCCCAAGAACGGGCAGTCGTACTACGTGGTCACCTCGTACGAGGCGGACAAGGTCACCGACACGCGCCAGCTCGGCGAGCTCCCGGTGCGGGTCGATCCCGATGGCCGCCCGATCCTGCTGGCGACCTACGGCAACATCCGCCGCGCGACGGGCCCCATCGCCGTCGAGCGCAATCACCTCGAGCGCGCCATCCACGTGCTCATGCAGGTGAAGGGGCGCGACATCGGCAGCGTGGCGACGGACCTGGACGAGGCGCTCCAGAAGGACGCGCGCACCAGCGGCATCAAGTACGCCTGGGCGGGGCAGGTGGAGCTGATGAGGACCACCTTCTCCGGTCTCGGTCTCGCGCTCGGCCTGGCGGTCATGGTGGTGTTCATGATCATGGCCTCGCAGTTCAAGTCGCTGCGGCTGCCGTTCGTCATGCTCTTCACCATCCCGGTCTCGCTGGTGGGGATCGTCATCGCGCTCATGGCGGAGGGGCAGGGGTTCTCCATCACCGCGCTGATGGGGGTGCTCATGGTCATCGGCATCGCCGTCTCCAACGGCATCCTCCTGGTCGACGACGCCAACCGGCGTCTGGGGACCGGGACCGACAAGCTGGAGGCGATCATCCAGGCCGCTCGCTCGCGCTTCGTCCCCATCGCCATGACCAGCATCGCCACCGTCATCGGTCTCATCCCGACGGCGCTCGGTCTCGAGCACGGCTCGGAGGCGAACCAGCCGCTGTCGCTGGCGGTGGTCGGCGGGCTGACGTCGTCGACCGTGCTGTCGCTCTTCCTCGTGCCGGTGATGTTCCTCTTCTTCGCCAAGCCGCACATCGCGGAGGACGACGCGTGATCCTGGGGCCGCTCGCGGTCCTGGCGCTGGTCCTGGGGGGCGCGCTGGCGGGCACGTTCGGTGCGCTGGTCGGCATCGGCGGCGGCGTGCTGATGATCCCCATGCTCACCCTCGGCTTCGGGATCGATCTGCGGGTGGCCACGGCGACCTCGCTGGTGGCGGTGGTCGCGACCTCGACGAGCAGCGGAAGCGTCCACGTCGGCACCGGGCTCGCCAACATGCGGCTCGGCATGAGCCTCGAGGTGGCGACCGCGCTCGGCGGCGTGGCCGGCGGTCTGGTCGCGACGAGTATCTCCACCTCGGTCCTGGCGCGTGTGTTCGCTGTCCTCATGGTGGTGACCGCCGCGCTCATGCTGCGCGGGCGAACGGAGCCCGTCGGAGCGCCCGCGGTCGGTGCGATCCCGGCGACGGGAGGGGGCGCCGGCTCGCTCGACGGCGCCTATTACGACGAGCACCAGAAGCAGCTCGTCTCCTACCGTCCGGTGAACCTCGCGCTCGGCTCGGCGATCGCGCTCGTCGCCGGCCTGCTGTCCGGTCTCCTCGGCGTCGGCGGTGGCTTTCTCAAGGTCCCGGCGATGCACCTGGGGATGCACGTCCCCTTGCGGGTCGCCGCGGCGACCTCGAACTTCATGATCGGGGTCACAGCCGCCTCGAGCCTCTTCGTGTACTTCGCGCGGGGGCTGGTCCACCCGCTGCTCGCCGCGCCGGTCGTCCTCGGCGTGGCCGTCGGCTCGCTGCTCGGCGCTCGCCTCGTTCGCAGCGCCTCCACCACGGTCATCAAGTACGCCCTGGCCGCGGTCATGTGCCGTGGCCGTCCAGATGACGGTGAAGGGGGTCGGGCAGTGAACGTCGCGTCGGAGCGCACGGTGGTCGAGCGTCTCCTCCAGGGCGGGATGGCGCTGTCGACCTTGCTGTTCCTCGCCGGGCTGCTGGCGGCGTTCTCGCGCGAGCAGATCGTGTCGCACGGGCTCCCGCTCTTCGGCATCGCCGCCGCGGCGCGAGACGGAGAGGTCGGTGAAGCCGTCGCCGCCCTCGGCGTCCTGGTGCTCGCGGCCACGCCGGTCGTGCGGGTGCTCGCTCTCGCCTACCTCTGGGCGCGCGAGAGAGATCTCCGCTTCCTCGGCGTCGCGCTCGCCGTCGCCGCCATCCTCGGCGCCTCGATCCTCTGCGGGCGAGGGTGAGCGGCCGCTGACGGGCGAGCTCAGGGCACGAGCTTCGCCAGCGCTGCCTCCACGATGGCGACGAAGGCCGCCGGATCGCGGCGGGCGCGCGCGGTGAGCATGGCGCCGTAGACGACGGACAGCAGCGAGTCCGCCTCCACGGCCGGAGAGGCGGCGAGCCGCAGCGCCCCGGTGCGCGCGCCGCGCGTCAGCACGCGCTCGAACCAGCCAGTGACCTCGCGGAAGTGCGCCTGCACGGCGGCGGCCAGCTCGGCGGAGAGCGTGGGGAGCTCCGCGGCGAGCATGGCGGCGATGCAGAACGTGTCGGAGCCGTCGAGGATGCAGCGCTCCCAGTAGCCGGTGTACAGGCGCAGCTCGACGAAGGGATCGAGCTCCTGCTTTGCCAGCGCGTCGGAGTGCCCCTGGACCTCCCGTCGCGAGGCCTCGATCACGGCGAGCGCGAGATCGTTCTTCGCCGGGAAGTGGTGGTGGATGCTCGCCTTGCGGATGCCGACGCTCTCGGAGACGTCGGCGTAGCTGAAGCCGTTGTAGCCGCGCGTCATGATGAGCTTGCGCGCGGCGCCGACGATCCGCTCCTCGGTGGTGGTCATCACGGTC
>JAMFST010000122.1 GCA_026225435.1 Labilithrix luteola | reverse complement strand
TCCAACCCCTATGACGCCAAAGGATTGCTGATCGCCTCGATCGAGGACGACGACCCCATCATTTTTCTCGAGCCAAAGCGCCTCTACGCTGGACCGTTCGACGGTCATCCGGACCGACCCGCGGTATCCTGGGCTGGTCATGCCGCCAGCGAGGTTCCCGAAGGCCATTATGCGGTCCCGCTCGGCAAGGCGGCGATCGCACGGGCAGGGACGGAGGTTACGGTACTTGCCTATGGCACGATGGTGCATGTGGCGCTCGCTGCCGCGCAGGAGAACCTGCGCATCGCCCAGTCGCAGCGCGCCGCCGGCGTGGCCGCCGAGGTCGACGTGCAGCAGGCGCTCGCCGAGGTGGCGACCCAGGAGCAGAACGTCGCCAACGCCGAGCTGCAGCGCGAGCTGTCGCGCCGCCAGCTGACCACGCTCACCGGCCTCACGCCCAACGACGAGGTCGCGCCCGACCAGGGGCTCGCCTTCGACGACGCGCACGAGGAGGCGTCGCTGGAGACCTGGGAGAGCCGCGGAGGGCAGACGCCGGCGGAGCAGGTCGCGCGCCTGAACGCGCAGGCGGCCGACTCGAACGCCAACGCCGCCAAGCTCGCGCTGGTGCCGGCGCTCTCGGCCTCGGGCGTGGAGCACGTCACCAACGCGAACGGCTTCTACCTCGGCCACAGCGCGGACTACACGATCAGCGCGCAGCTCGCCTGGAACCTCGACTTCGCCAACGAGCCGCAGATCCGGGCGCAGGGCGAGGCCAACGAGGTCGCCAAGGTCCGCGACGAGCGGTCACGCATCCAGACCGGCGACGACATCCACCAGGCGTGGTGGACGGTCCACGCGGACATCGTCCAGGCCAAGGCGGCCGACGCGCGCTCGAAGGCGGCGCATCTCGAAGCGGACCTGGCGAAGGATCGCTACTCCAAGGGCGTGGGCACGCAGCTCGAGGCCATCCAGGCCAACCGCGACGCCGTCGCCGCCGACGTGGGGCGCATCCAGGCCGACTCCAGCCTCGCCGCCTCGCGCGCCGCGCTCCGTCTGGCCACCGGCAACTCGCTCCTCGCCGGCGCCGACGCTCAGTGAGAGGGCGCTCATAAACCGCGGATATGGCCGCAAGTCGTCGGTCGGGGTCGGTCACCGCACCTACGTGCGGCTCCCTCGCCCTCCCTAGCCTTGCAGCCATCTCCACGGTTTCTGAGCACCCTCTCGGTGCTCTGATTCGGGTCAGTCGAGGTACGACCAGCGCTTCTCGTCGAAGAGGTACACGGGCCGGCCGAAGGGCGGGATCTGCACGTACATCAGCGAGGGGTGCTGCTTGCCGTCTTCGCCGGTCACCGCGTGCCCGTCCGAGTAGAAGAAGCTCCCGAACATCAGCGTGGGCTTGGCGCGCGGCACGGACGGCAGCTGCTCGGGGACGAGGTCGTCGAGCTTCGTGGGGTAGCGCCCGTGGGCCGTGCGGTAGGCGTCGCAGGCGGCGACGACACGGTCCGCGACCCGGTGCGCGTGCAGGTTCCCGAGCGCGACGAAGCCGATGACGGCGGCGGCGGTCGCGGGATAGACGATCGCCCGCCGCAGGTGGCCGAGGAACGCCTCCTCGCGGTGCGCCACCTTGGCGAGGACCGCCAGCGGCGCGCTGACCACCACCGCCCCCGCGGCGACGAGCGCCGTCAGGACCCCCTGGCCCATCACCAGCCCGTCGAGCACGAACAGCGCGATGGGGAGGGCCAGCCCTCGCAGCACCGAACGAGCCGCCGCGGTCTTCACATCCAGCCCCGGGCCTTGAACCAGAGGACCGGGATGATCGCCGTCACCACGATCATCCCCAGCGCCAGCGGGTAGCCGAGGCGCCACGACAGCTCCGGCATGTGCTGGAAGTTCATCCCGTAGACGCCCGCCACCAGCACCGGCGGGATGCCGGCCACCGAGGCGACGGTGAGCGTCTGCACGATGTCGTTCTGCTCGATGTTGATGAAGCCGAGCGTCGCGTCGAGGAGGAACTGGACCTTGCCCGAGAGCTGCTCGCGGCTGTCGCTGAGCGACTTGAGATCGAGCATGATCGGCTCGACCCGCGGCTGGCCGGTCCCCATCAGCGAGGCCGAGTGCTCGTCGGCCAGGCGGTGGGCGATGCGCATCATGCCGGTGAGGCTGTCGCGCGCCTCCCAGAGCAGATCACCGATGGTGCCGAGGCGACGGAGGGCTCCGCGCAGCTTCTTGCTGACGACCGCCGGACTGCGGCGCTGACGGCGGGTGCTCCCGCTGTCGCCGGCGCGGTCGGCGCGGAACGTCTCGTGGGAGATCTCGGAGAGACCGGCGGCGATGGTCTCGAGCCGGTCGGCGGTGAGGTCGACGATCTTCTCGACGATGCGCAGGAGGATGTCCCAGGGGGCGGCCTTGTCGTCGGCCTCGTCGCGCGCGTGCTGGGCGATGAGGTCGAACGCCGGCATGTGAGCGAAGCGCACCGTGAGCAGCAGCTCGTCCGAGAGGGCGAAGCCGACGTAGGTGACGCCGGAGCCGTCGTGCATCTCCTCGGTGTCGACCGGGTCGCTGCCGTGGTTCCGCGTGGGGAGCGACGTCGACAGGTAGAGCGCGCCCTTCTCCGCGTAGGCGCGGCTGGTGGCCTCGATCTCCTCGATGCTCGCACGTGACGGCACCCGCAGACCGCGCTGCTGCTCGATCTGCCGGCACTCGTCCGGGGTAGCGTCGAGGAGATCGATCCAGCTCGCGCCGGCGATGTCTCCTTCGACCGGATACGTGGAGATCAGATCAGGCGCCGCCGCCGAAGGCCTTCTGCGCGATCGCCACGATGCGCTTGGCCGTGTCGGTGGGGATGGCGGTGGCCGAGGGGTACGGCCAGTTGAAGTTGAACGCCTGGACCTGCTCGCAGGAGAGGCTCACGAGGATGTCCTGGGTGCCGACGCCCGGCTGCGCCTGCAGCTGGCCGATGGCGAAGCCGAACTCGGCGTACATGCAGGTCGCCGGGCGCGAGTCGAAGTTCCCCTGGTGGCCGAAGATGTCGAGCACCTCGTCACGATCCGAGGCGGCGGTCAGCCCGGTCGAGCCGAGGATGCGGAAGTTGTGGAAGCGCAGATCGTTGGAGACCGGCGCGGCGGGCGCGCTGCCCGGCAGGAGCCCCGGCGGCAGAAGCCCCGGCGGAAGGAGCTGGGCGCCGGCGGTGAGCCAGCCCTGGATCTGCGCCGGGAGCTGGATCGACGCGGCTTGCGGCGCGGCGGCGGCCGGCGGCTCGTAGTTCTGCAGGCGCAGCACGGTGACCGGCTGGCCCCGCATGGCGTCGAAGGGGGGCGCCAGGCTCTTGCAGCCCACCGATCCCATGCTCACGAGCGCGAGCGCACCAAGTCCAAGCAATCCCTGTGTCGACTCACCAAAAAAGGCCATCCGAAACGTATCGACGAGGCGCGAAGAAAAGGCAAGCGACGGCGATTTGGGGCGTTGGGGTGCGTGCCGCGTTGCGCTAAAAACCTACGCCATGACGACGTCGATCGAGGAGCAGGCCCGCGCACGCAACCAGAAGCTGATCGAGCGGGAGTCCGCGCGCGAGCGGGACGTGCCGGCCAAGTGGCTGGTGCAGATGGCCCACCTGACCACCCCGGCGACCGTCGCCAAGTACGTCGAGACGGCGGCGACCAAGAGCGCGGCCAGCCTCGTCATGCTCGACCTCGAGGACAGCATCCCCCGCGGCAACGACGACCTCCTCAAGCAGGGGCGCGACAACGTCATCAAGGCGGTGAACGATCTCGACTGGGGGCGTCGCATCAAGACGTTCCGTCCGCGCGGCCTCGAGCTCGATCCCTCGCACTCGGACATCGCCTACGTCGTGCGCGGGTGCGGCGCCAAGCTCGATGGGCTCGTCTACCCGAAGGCGGAGTCGGCCGACGAGGTGCGCTCCATCGACCAGACGCTCACCGCGCTGGAAGAGGAGCTCGGCCTTCCCAAGGGGAAGATCAAGTTCGAGGTGCTCATCGAGAGCGTGTCGGCCGAGGAGCAGGTCTTCGAGATCGCCCAGGCCAGCGACCGCCTCGTGGGGCTCATCTTCGGCGCCTTCGATTACTGGGGCTCGCTGCGCATGATCGGTGAGCCGTACCGCACCGAGCACCCGCTGGTCGATCACGCCCGCGCGCGCATCGTCAAGGCGGCCGCCTCGGTCGGCATCCCGGCGATCAGCGAGATGACCCTGAACTACCCGACCAAGGACAAGACGCCGGAGCAGCAGGAGGCGGCGCTCGAGGAGTGCCGCCACGACGCGGAGCTGGCCAAGTCGTTCGGCTTCCGCGGCAAGTGGACCGGCATCCCGGCGCAGACGCAGATCGCGCTCGAGGTGTTCGGCATCGCCGACAAGGTGATCGCCGAGGCGGTCGACGCGGCGCGCCTCTTCATCCAGGCGGAGAAGGAAGGGCGCGGCGCCGTCATGATCGACGGCAAGATGAGCGACCGCGCGACCGACCGCATCTACCGCGTGGCGCTGCAGCAGGCCTTCGCCCTCGGCCGGCTCGATCCGGCGATCGCCAAGGAGCTGGGGATCTCCTGATGGCCGCCACGATCTCCGCTGTCCCGCAGGCGATCGAGACGCTCGACCGGATCTTCGCGCAGGCGAAGGCGCACCTCCTCGGGCAGGTGACCGAGAACGGAAAGGTCAGCGCCAAGAAGCTCGACGCGAACCAGATGGCGGCGCACGCGCTCGCCTACCTGGCGACGGAGATCGCGGCGGTGAAGCAGCTGGCTGCCTGGGAGCTGAAGGTCGCCAGCGTGAAGGGCGGGGAGGAGTCGACGGAGAAGCGCCTGGTGCGCACCTACACCGCCGAGCTCCTTCGCCAGCTGCGCGCCGGAGTGAACCTGGGGCAGACCGAGAACGTCTCGCTCGCCGAGCTGGGGATCAGCCCGGCGCAGCTCCTGGAAATGTACGGGCCGGACCTCGAAGCCTTCGCCGACGCGGAGACGACCTACGAGGCCTACGCCCCGCTGGCGACCGAGGCGATCGACGCCTTCGCGCTCGAGGACGACACGCTGACGGCGACCCGCAAGGAGTTCCGCCGCTTCGTCGACCGCGAGGTGAAGCCGCTGGCGCAGGACATCCACCGCAAGGACGTCCTCATCCCGATGGAGCTGATCACGAAGATGGCCGAGCTGGGCGTCTTCGGGCTGACCATCCCCGAGGAGCACGGCGGTCTCGGGATGTCCAAGGTCGCCATGTGCGTGGTGACCGAGGAGCTGTCGCGCGGGTACATCGGCGTCGGCTCGCTGGGCACGCGCTCGGAGATCGCCGCGGAGCTGATCCTCGCGGGCGGAACGCAGGCGCAGAAGGAGAAGTGGCTTCCGCTGCTCGCCTCGGGGGAGATCATCCCGACGGCGGTGTTCACCGAGCCGAACAACGGCTCGGACCTGGCTCGACTCGGCACGCGCGCGGTGAAGGAGGGGGACTCCTGGATCGTCCGCGGGCAGAAGACCTGGATCACCCACGCGGCGCGCGCCGACCTGATGACGCTGCTGGTACGGACGAAGGAAGGGGAGCCGGGGTACGCCGGCCTGTCGATGCTGCTCGCGCCCAAGACGCGGCGGGAGGACGACTTCGTCGACCCGGGGCTCAGTGGCACCGAGATCACCGTGCTCGGGTACCGCGGGATGAAGGAGTACGAGCTCTCCTTCGACGGCTTCAAGGTGCCGGCGGAGAACCTGCTCGGCGAGAAGGAAGGGCTGGGCTTCAAGCAGCTCATGACCACCTTCGAGAGCGCGCGTATCCAGACGGCGGCGCGTGGCGTCGGCCTGGCGCAGGCGGCGCTCGACGAGGCGGCCAGCTACGCCCGCGAGCGCATCCAGTTCGGGCAGCCGATCCTCGGCTTCCCCCGCGTGGCCCGGAAGCTGGCGCGCATGGTGTGCACGGTGCAAGCCGCGCGCGTCCTCACCCACTACGCCGCCACCCGCAAGGACAGCGGCGATCGCTGCGACCTCGAGGCCGGCATGGCCAAGCTGCTCGCCACCCGCGCCGCCTGGGAAGCGGCCGACGCCGGGGTGCAGATCCACGGCGGCAACGGCTTCGCCGAGGAGTACACGGCCAGCCGCCTGCTCGTCGATTCGCGCGTCCTGTCGATCTTCGAAGGCGCCAACGAGATCCAGGCGCACGTCGTCGCCCGCCGTCTTCTGGAGGTTTGAACAAATGAACAAGCGCTTTCGCTACGGTCGCTTCCTCGAGGAGTTCCACGAAGGGGACGTCTACGAGCACCCCTGGGACGTGACGGTCGACGCCGGGCACGTGGCGGTGTTCCAGAGCGCCTTCCTCGACGCCACGCCGACCTACGCCAGCACGCGCTACGCCCGCGAGCTCGGCTTCCGCGACCGGCCGGTGCACCCGCTCTTGCTCCTGAACTTCGCGCTCTCGTTCAGCGTGCACGACGTGAGCGAGCAGGCGATCGCCCACCTCGCGTACCTCAACGTGCGCTTCCCCGACGCGGCCTTCGCCGGTGACACGCTCACCGCGTACAGCCGGGTCATCGGCAGCAAGAAGGCCAGCTCCGGCGACCGCGGCGTGGTCCACGTGGAGACGGGGCTCGAGACCGACGGCGGCAAGACCGTCTGCCTCTTCGAGCGCAAGGCGCTGGTGCGGGCGTTGCCGAGCGGCGCGACCGAGCTCACTCGACCCGAGGCGCTCCACGCGTCCGGGACGGCGCGCCCGGCGGCGCTGGGGGCGCTGGCGCACGACTGTCCGCCGGAGATCCGCGACGTGCGCATGGTGCCGCGGCGCTTGGCGGGCTTTGCCGGCTTCGCCGACGAGCTCAGCGTCGGCGACGTGATCCTGCCGGACTTCGGCAAGACGGTGAGCGACGCGGAGCACATGGGCATTACCGCGCTGGTGCGCAACAGCCACCCCTTGCACTTCGACGAGCAGTTCTCCCAGAACGGCGGCAGCTTCAGCGGCAAGCGCGTGGTCTACGGTGGGCTCGTCTTCGCCTGGGTCGCCGCCCTCGCCAGCCGGGACATCGCCGGGCAGGCGCTGTGGGACCTGTCGTTCGACAACGGCGCGCACCCGAACGGCGTCGGCGCCGGAGACACGCTCTACGCCGCCGCCAAGGTCCTCGCCAAGGAGCCGCACGGGCCGAACGCGCAGATCCTCAAGTTCCGCCTGGTCGGGACGAAGAACGTGAAGCCGGCGGAGCTGCTCGCCGGGGGCGCCGATCTGTTCGAGGCGGAGCTCGGCAAGAAGGAGCCGGCCAAGAAGATCGACGCCAAGGTCTTCGAGATCGACCGCACGCTCCTGATTCGCAATCGCCCGGCCTGAGCTGGACGACCCTTCTCCTCGACGCTACCTGGAACCCCATCCCATGCTCCGCATCAAGAAGATCGACCACGTCGCCATTGCCGTGAACGACATCGACGAGTCTCTCGCCAAGTACCGCGCGGCGTTCGGGCTCGAGTCGCAGGTGCGCGAGACGGTCGCCTCGCAGAAGACCGAGGCGGCGCTGCTGCCCATCGGCGAGAGCAGCATCGAGCTGATCTCGCCTGCCAGGACAGACGGGAACGACGGGCTGGCGAAGTTCCTCGAGAAGAAGGGGCCGGGGCTGCACCACATCGCCGTGGAGGTCGAGGGGATCGAGGAGGCGCTGGCGACGCTGAAGGCGCTCGGCGTCCCGCTCATCGACGAGACGCCGCGCTCCGGCGCACGCGGGCACAAGGTGGCCTTCGTTCATCCGAAGGCGACCGGCGGCGTGCTCATCGAGCTGGTCGAGCCGGATCCGTCGCACACGCACTGACGTCGTCGCCGGATCGTCGGACAGCTCGCGACGGTCCGCACGTTCCTCAGTGAGAACGGTTCGTTCCCGGGGTCGTTCGCCGGGAAATGGCCGTCAGATCATCGCCCGGGCCAAGAGCGCGACTCCGACGGAGGACGGCACACGCTTCGCTAGGTGAGGGGCGTGCGCTTCCTCCGTCATGCCATCCTCGGCCTCGCCGCCTGCGTCACCTCGGTCGTCGTCGCGTGCAGCGGCTCGTCCCCCTCGTCGGGCGGTGAGCTGGGCGCCGCGACCACGGGGCCGTTGCGCGGGACCTACGCGGCCGACTCGGACGACGGCGACTCCCCCTTCGCCAGCATCACGTTCCTCGAGAACGACCGCTTCGAGGCGATCGAGAACGACTGCTACGCCGACACCACCCCCGGCGGCTGCGTGCACACCGGCAGCTACGCCGTCGACGGCGACAGCGTGGTGCTCGACGACGATGGCGGCGGCAAGACGACCATCCCGCTGGGCGACGCGCAGGTCACCACGGTGGCCGACACCAGCGGAACCAGCGGCGACGGCGGCAACGGCCTCCTCGCGGCGGAGAAGCCGGACGACCTGTTCGTCGTGACGGGCGACGACGCGGGTGATGCCGGCGACGGAGGTGACGCCAGCGACGCCGCGTCGGTGACGACGGGGACGACTGGCAGCAGCGGCTCCGGCGGCGGTGTCGTCATCACCGTGAACATCGACGCAGGCGGTGGCTCGCTCGTCAGCGGGAGCGGCGGCCTGCTCGGGAACGGACAGGTCGTGGTCTCCTTCCCGCTCGGCGGCACGCCGATGGTCCAGGCGGGCAGCCCGAGCACCACCTCGCCGAGCAGCGGAACCCCCCTGGTCAGCTCGCCGGGCTCGACGACCACCCCGTCGACCTCCTCGCCTTCTTCGTCGACCACCCCGAGCAGCTCGCCCTCGTCGAGCAGCACCCCGGGCAGCACCCCCGCGGCGACCGGCTCCCTCGTCAACAACAACGCCGTGACCACCGCGCTCACCTGGGTCACCGCGCAGGTCCCCTACTGCGGCGGCGTCAACAACGGCCCCGACGCCATCTGCGGCGGCATCTGCCGGCGCACCGGCGCCGCCAACAATCCGCAGTGGAACGCCTACCGCTCGGACTGCTCCGGCCTGGTGAGCTACGCCTGGGGGCTGGCTGCCCCCGGTCTGACCACCAAGCAGATGGCCCCGCTCTCGGCCAGCCAGAGCACCGCCATCCCCGTCACCAGCCTCCAGCCGGGCGACGCGCTCAACAGCGGCCACCACGTGGTCCTCTTCCAGAAGTGGGTCAACCAGTCGGCCGGTAGCGCCACCATCATCGAGGAGTCGGACTGCCACCTGGTCGCGATGACCAAGAACGTCACCCTCAAGGTCGGCGCCAGCCCCAGCGTCCAGATGGGGTCGAGCACGTACACCGCGATCCGCGCCAAGGGCGGGACGCTGGTCAACAGCGGCCACTGAAGCCCGCACGCTGACCTTTCCTTGAAAGCGGGCGTCCTGTACGGTTCGCGCGTGAAATCGAGAGCAGCATGGGTGGTCGCCGCCGTCGTCGCGTCGATCGAGCTCGGACCGGCCGCGGCCCAGGCGCAGACGGCGACGCCAGCTGCCGCCGCCGTCGCTGCGAAACCCGCCAGCCCGGCCAAGCCGGTGAGCGCGCGGCTGCGCCTCGTCGCCGGTGACACGAAGCTGAAGGCGAGCGACTACGCCGGCGCGCTGGAGGAGTACCAGGCCGCCGACGCGGAGAAGCCGACCGCCGAGAGCGCGCGAGGGATCGCCCTCTGCCAGGAGAAGCTGGGCAACGCGCCCGAGGCGGTCGCCGCCTACCAGCGCTTCCTCGAGGCGAAGCCGGCCGGCAAGAAGGCCGATGTCGAGGCGGCGCAGGCGAGCATCGTCGCGCTGCAGAAGACGCCGGGGAAGCTGCACGTCGACTCCTCGCCTCCGCACGCCCAGGTGAGCGTCGACGGCGCGGTACAGCCGAGCCCGACGCCGCTCGACGTGGATCTGCCCGCCGGCACCCACGTGGTGCACATCAGCGCCGAGGGGAAGGCGGCGGTCGACCGCACCGTCACCCTGACGTTCGGGCAGAAGCAGGAGGTCGTCGCCGAGCTCGAGCCGCTGCCGGCCCCTCCGCCGCCCCCCGCGCAGCCGCCGCTCCCCGTGTCGCCGCCGCCGCCGGCGCTCGCCCCGGCCGACAACGTCATGCACCGCAGCCCGCTGCCGGCGTACATCACCGGTGGTCTGGCCGTCTCCGCGGCGGTCGTCGGCACCGTGTTCGGCGCCATCGCGCTGAGCGACAAGAGCAACTTCGACAAGAACCCCACGTCGAACGGCGCGGACACGGGCGAGAATCACGCGCTCGTGGCGGACATGGCCTTCGGCGTCGCCATCACCCTCGCGGTGACCAGCGCGGTCCTCTACTTCACGCGTGACGAGGCGGTCACCCCGTCGACGAGCAAGAACGAGACGGAGCACGACAAGGCGCGCGCGAAGCAGCTCGCTGCCAGGCGCGCCAGCGAGCGGCCGTCCTTCGACCTCGCCCCGATCATGACGCCGCACGGCGGGGGCGCCGGCGCGCTCCTCCGGTTCTGAGGCGCGGGACCCCGATGAAGACCTCCATGAACAAGCGCTCGCACCGTCGCACCTCGTCCGTCGTCATGATCGGCCTCGCGGCCGTCACCTTCGCGTTCGCCGTCGGCACCGGCGCGTGCGAGCTCGTCACCGACTTCGATCGGTCGCTCATCCCGGACGCCGGCAGCGGCGACGCGAGCGACGAGGACGTGCAGATCCCGCCGTTCGATTTCGACGCGGGTGACGCCGGTGATGCGGCGACGCTCGTCCCGGTCGACGCCGGCAGCGACGCGGACGCCGCCGTCGACGGCGCGACCGACGCCTCCCTCGACGCCAGCGATGCGGCCGACGGCGACGACGGCTCGGCCGACGCAGCCGACGGCGCCGACGCGACCTGACGCGACCTGACGCGAACGGCGCGCCGGTAACGACGTTACGACGTCGCCGCGAGATGCTTCGCGACGACGTCGACGTCTGCAGCGAGCTCCACCGGCTTGTTCGCGCGGCGCGAGTCGACGTCCGGGAGGGTGCCCTCGTGGTAGCGCACCTTGAACTCGGTGAACTTGAGCGCGTTCGCCGTCGAGACGACCACCACGCGGTCGGTCTTCTTGATGAGCCCCTGGGCGCGTAGCTTGAACGCCGCCGCCAGCGCGACGCCGGTGTGCGGGCAGGCGTAGAGGCCGGCCCGGTCGGCGCGCGCGCAGGCGTCGGACAGCTCGTCCTCGCTCGCCTGCTCGACCACGCCGTTCATCGCTTCGAGCGCGCGCATCGCCCGCGGTGCGCTCACCGGCGCGCCGATCTGGATGGCGCTGGCGACCGTCTTCTTCGCCGTCACCGAGGCCACCGTCGTCTCCTTGGCGTGGAAGGCGCGGTACATCGGGTTGGCGTTCTCCGCCTGGGCGACGCACAGGCGCGGCATGCGGCTGGTGAGCCCGAGCTCCTTCAGCATGGCGAAGCCGGCGTGGAGCGCAGCGGCGTTCCCCAGGTTGCCGCTCGGCAACACGATCCACTCCGGTGGATCCCAGCCGAGCTGCTGCGCCACCTCGAAGGCCACGGTCTTCTGCCCCTCGATGCGCAGCGGGTTCATCGAGTTGGCCAGGTAGACGAGATCGCGCGCGGCCAGCTCCTGCACGACCTTCATGCAGCCGTCGAAGTCGGTGTCGAGCGAGATCACCCGCGCGCCGTGGGCGATCGGCTGGACCAGCTGCGCCGTCGAGACGAGCCCGCGCGGCAGCAGCACCGCCACCGGCATGCCGGCGAGCGCTCCGTAGGCCGCCAGCGCCGCCGACGTGTCGCCGGTGGACGCGCAGGCGAGCGTGCGCGGCGTCATGCGCCCGTGCTTGATGGCGCTCGAGACGACGCTCGCCAGCACCGTCATCCCCAGGTCCTTGAACGACCCGGTGTGCGAGGCGCCGCACTGCTTCACGTAAAGCTCGGGGATGTCGACTTCGGCGCCGAGCCGGCGCGCGGGGAAGAGCGGTGAGCCACCTTCACCGGTGGTGACGACGTCGCCGGTGGGCACGCCCGGGGCGACCCACTCGCGCTTCCCCCACACGCCCGAGCCGTCGACGATGTCGCGCGCGCGGTAGCGGCTGTCGAACACCTCGCGCCAGCCGGCGCCGTCGTGCAGGGCGGAGAGCGCCGCGAGATCGTGCTGCACGGCGAGCAGCCCGCCGCAGGTGGGGCAGCGGTAGATCGCCTGGTCGAGCGAGTGCTCGCCGGGACAGCCGGAGAAGCAGCGGAAGACGGCCGATAGAGTTGTCATCGTCATCAAGGGGTCGGGACGCAGCGGAGGTAGGGCACGCCGGTGGCGCGCGGGAGGCAGGATTGACCGCTCGCGCAGTCGCCGTCGACGCAGCAGGGTTCCACGCAGCGCTCGACGCCGCCGGTGAGCGCGTTGCTGTCGCACAGACCACTCTTGCAGTCGCCGTCGCCGCCGCAGCCGGTGCCGTTGTTGTCGAGAGCCAGGAACTGCGGCGTCTCGTGCTTGTCGTAGCAGACGCTGACGTAGTCCTGCCCGTCGGTGGTCCCGCCGGTGGCGGTGAGCGAGCTCTCGTCGTGGCAGTAGAAGCCGGCGTCGGTCGTCCCGCACTGGGTCGAGGTGCAGCAGCGCGTGCGGCAGAACGCGGCCGTGGTGCTGCCGGCAGG
>JAMFST010001045.1 GCA_026225435.1 Labilithrix luteola | reverse complement strand
TGGTGCTGGTGCCGGTGCTCTACACGGTGTTCATTCGCGACCTGAAGCTGGTGCGCTGGGAGGAAGAGCCGGCGAAGGCTTGATGGGAGAGCGCGCGGCCCCTACCTTCGACGAGGCGCCATGTGCCTCGTCGTCTTCGCCACCGACACCACCGATCACCACCTGGTGGTCGCCGCCAACCGCGACGAATTCCACGATCGTCCGGCGAGCCAGGCCGGCTGGTGGAGCGATGCACCGGACGTCTTCGGCGGCCGCGATCTCGACAAGGGGGGGACGTGGCTGGCCCTCTCGCGTCGCGGGCGCTTCGCGGCCGTCACCAACGTCCGCCGCGGTGGACCACACACCGGTGAGCGCTCGCGCGGTGCCCTCTGCTCGTCGTTCGTGGAGGGGCAGGACGACGCCGCCTCGTTCGCGAGCACCGTCACCGCGCAAGGGGCGCACTACGGGCCGTTCAACCTGCTCGTCGGCAGCGGTGGGGCGCTGGCGTACGCGTCGAGCGAGCATCCCGACGGCGCGCGCGTGCTCTCGCCCGGGGTCCACGCGCTCAGCAACGCGGCCGTCGACACGCCCTGGCCCAAGGTCGTCCGCGCGACCCAGGCGATGAAGGAGGCGCTCCAGCTGCCGCCCGAGGCCGCGCGCGACCACCTCTTCGCCATGCTCGCCGATCGCACCCCGGCGCAGGACGACGTGCTCCCCGCCACCGGCGTGAGCCGCGAGCTCGAGAGGCTCCTCTCGGCGGTCTTCCTCGTCGGCCCGACCTACGGCACCCGCTGCTCCACGGTCCTGCAGCACCGCCGCGATGGCCAGATCCGCTTCGAGGAGCGCCGCTTCGCCCCCAGCGGGGCGCTCCTCGGAAGCGTGTGCGAGACGTGGATTACTTGAGCGTGGCGGCGTAGAGCGCCTCGAGCGCCTCGTCGTGGCGCTTGGCGGCGGCGGCGTCGTGCGTGGTGTGGTCGGTGGGTACGAAGCCGTGGTGCGCCTGGTACGTCTCGACCTTGGCGTCGACGTGCGCGGCCGCGAAGGCGTCGATGAGCGTCTTCTTCTGCTCGTCCGTGAAGCTGCTGTCCTCGATCGCTCCGGCGACGTACACCTTCGCCTTGATGTCCTTGGCGCGCAGGTGCGGGCTGTCGGGCGAGTCGGCGGCGATGTTCCCGCCGTGGAACGAGGCCGCCGCGGCGATCTTGTCGCCGAAGAGCGCGGCCACGCGGAGCGAGGCGTTGCCGCCCATGCAGTAGCCGGTGGTGCCGACCTTGCCGTTCCAGTCGTCGCGCTTCTTCAGCTCGGCGAAGAGGGCGTCGACGTCTTCCTTGAGGTGGTCGTAAGAGATCGCCACCTGGGCGTACTCGGTGAAGAACTTCCCGCGCAGCTCCGGGTCGCCGAAGACGCCCTCGAACTTGCGCATGTCGTGCGGCGTGCCGGCGGGCAGCAGATCGAACGGGCTACCGGAGCGGAAGAAGAGCTGCGGGATGTACACCAGGTAGCCCATCTTGGCGATGCGCTCGCCGATCTCGACCAGCGAGGCGCGGAAGCCCGCTCCGTCCACCATGAAGAAGACCGCACCGAACGGCCCCGACCCCTTGCTCGCGTCGGGGACGATCACCTCGGTCTTCATGGTCCCGGAGCCAACCTTGATATCGATGCTCGACTTGTTCATGTGATCCGCCTCTGGACAGTGGTTTGCGGGCGCCATGCTCGTCGATCGGCGGGGCGATCGCGAGGGGCTCGACGAGGAGGGATCTTTACGGAACGGCAGGGCTGCGCACGAACGTCACGGGCAGGGGCCCGAGCTCGCTGGCGCGGGCGGAGCTTGCGGCGCACCGGTGCAGCTGGCGGTGGTCGTGTTCGGCGTCAACACGTCTCCCGGACTGGGCGCGCGCCAGGTGCTCGGGTCGGTGGACGGGTTCTCGTACTCGACCTGGTCGCCAGCGTTTCCACAGAAGAAATTGTCGTGGACGATGCTGGACACGGTCGTGTGGTGCGCCGAGATGAGCGCCACCGAGGCCGTCTGACCGGCGTAGCCGAGGACGTAGTTGTCCGTGACGGTGACGGGGAATCCATCGAGATTCCCCACCAGCCGTCGGTGGTCGTCGGCGTCTCCACCTTCAGCGAGAGGTCGACGAAGCGCATGACGATCTGGTCCGGGACGCTGCCATCCCAGCAGCTGGTGGGGGGCGGAGCGCTGGCATCGCTCGCGTCGCCGGAACCGCTCGCGGCCGCAGCGTCGCCCGGGGGAGTCGTCATGCTCGCGTCGGCCTTTGCCTCGGCCTCGTCGACCTTCG
>JAMFST010001044.1 GCA_026225435.1 Labilithrix luteola | reverse complement strand
GCAAGGCCGAGGCGTGGTATAAGGACATCCTCATCGAGGAGTTGCCGGCACCGGCGCCGCTGAAGGCGGAGCCTCGCAGCCAGACCTCGGCGCTGCCTTTTCAGATGGGCGATATCGTCGCGCTCGTGGGCGGCGGTAATCTTGAGCGGACGCGCTTTGCGCCCTATCTCCAGGCGAATCTGCTCGCCGCCCCCTGCGACGGGTTGGCGAACCCCCACGACAGCTGCCGCCCGGGGTTGATGATCATCGACTTCAGCGTGGTCCCGCCGAGATCGGTCGTGTTGTAGAACGACGACGAGTTGACCATGATCTGGTCGATCGTCGGCCGCATCCCCAGGTTGGTCACTGCCGCACCGTCGGCGCCGTTGTTGTCGTTGCGGGCGTAGTTTCCCAGGTGCAGCCCGGTGTTGTGCGCCAGGTAGAAGGGCACGTCGAGCCCGCGTAGCACGTTCATCTTCTTGGTGAGCGCCGCCGTCAGCGTCGACGAGCTCGCGCTCAGCACCGCCGAGAGCGACGTCTTGCCGCCGGCGGTGCTCGGCGCGAGCGCCCCGGCGTTCACCGTGTGCCCCGGCGCCGCGCTGGCGGTCGGGGTGAGCGCGCGGGTGGGGAAGAAGTTCTGATCCCAGCAGCCGCCGTGATCGGTCCCGAACCACATGAAGCGCGGGCGCGAGAGGGGGTTGCCGGCGCGCGCCGGCTTCTCCAGCAGCGAAGGCAGGAACGGGATCGCCAGCGCGGCGCCGCCGATCCCGGAGAGCACCATCCGGCGGCTCATCCCGCGCTCCACGCCGCTTCCGTTCACCCGTCGTGCCGGCCAAAACTTCATTCGAACGTCCTTTGCTTGAAGGCCGGCGTCTGGGTGACCGCCTTGATCATCGAGAGCAGCGATCCGTTGTTGTCGAGCTGCGAGCGCATCGTCTCCAGCGAGCAGCCGTCGAGGGTGAGATCCTCGAAGCGCGCGAACGAGTAGCGGAAGTAGTTCCGCGTCATGCAGGCGCCGAATTTGTTGCTCTTGTCGATGCTCGCCATGAGGTCGGAGGCGCCGGTCATCGTGGTCGTCGTGTCGCCGAGCACCACCTGCGGCGTGCCCGTGGTGTCGATGGGGAGCGTGTTGGCGATCGTCCCGTCGGCGTTGAAGAGCGTCTGCTGGGTGCGGAAGCGCCCGAGCCCGTCGAAGTCCTCGGTCGCGAAGCCGAGCGGGTTGATGTAGCCGGGGTGGCAGCCGCTGCAGGGAGCGACCGAGGTGAGCTCGGTGGTGACCTCACGGGTCGTCTCGTTGGTGCTGAGCATGACCGTCGCCGCGGCCGCCGCAGCCGGCGGAGGTCCGAGCGTGTCGCACAGGACGTAGCGCCGCTGGTAGACGCCCTTGAGGATCGGCGAGGTGTCGAGCCCGGCGGCGACGAAGAGCGCACGGGTGAACAGACCGGGGCGCTGCCCGGCCGGGAGCGACGGCGGGGTCGAGGTCCCGTCCCACACCGGCACGCCGTAGATCTTGGCGATGTCCGCCGTCTGCGCGAACGCGAGATCGGTGGTCAACAGATCGTGCAGCGTGCCCGCGGTCTGCCAGGTGAAGTAGTCGAGCAGGTTGACCGCGTCGGCCACCAGGTTGCCGTAGGTCGCGGTGGTCGGCATGTCCGAGCCGGCGTAGGCGATGAACTGGGGCGTCTGCGTGTTGGAGACGAAGTCGTGGTAGTTCAGTCCACCGGTGCCGCGCGGGCCGCCGGTGCTGTTGGTCTGCATGTAGTCTTCGTAGAAGCGATCGAGCGTGGTCCGGGTCCGCGGGTCGGCGAACATGCGATCGACCTGCGCCTGGTAGACCGAGTCCTGCGTGAGCGAGCCGTCCATGGCGACCGCCCACAGCGCGTCGTCCGGCATCGTGTCCCACAGGTGGTACGAGAGCCGCGCGGCGAGCTCGGGGGCGCTGAGCGTGTAGGTGCCCGCCATGTTCGCCACCGGCTGATCCCCGTGCTCGACGAGGTAGACCTGCTCCGGCGCGTTGAAGAGCACCGTGAGCACGTCGGCGTAGGCCGCGGCGCTGGCGGTGGTGCTGGTGCCGTAGACCGCGGTGAGCGCGTCGACGTCGTCCTGGGTGATCGCGCGGCGCAGGGCGCGCGGCGCGACCTTGTTGATGAACGACGTCAGGCAGGCGGCGTCGTTGCTCGCGTCGGTGTCGGTCGCGCAGCTGCCGACGACGGTGCCGAGCCGGCTGGAGTTGGTGAGCGCCGCCGCCAGTGCGATGCCGACGCTGTAGTAAGCCTCGACGCGGATGAACTGCTGATCCTGGTCGGCGCGCAGCCAGCCGCCGTCGGGGAAGACGGGGTTGAAGGTCCCGGCGGGCACCACCGGCACGTTGGCCGGGAGCGACGCCATCGCCGAATTCACCTCGGTCAGCACCGTCGCCCCCGCGGTGGGATCGTTCATCATCCAGGAGGACAGATCGCGCAGCGTGTTCTGGTACTGCGCGCTCGTGAGCGAGCGGAGGGTGTCGACCGCCGGCTTCTGCGTGGCGTCGCAGGTGAACGACGTCGGCGAGGTCGTCGCGTTGGTGCTGGACGACGGGCTGCTGGTCGCTCCGCCGTCCGCGGTGCCGGTCTCGGAGCTGCCGCTACCGCCGATGTACCCCATGCAGCCGGAGCTCGCGGCGGCGAGCAGGCACCCGATCATCGCCAGCGACATGAGCGGCGGTCGTCTCGAAGCGATCACCATCCAGCGGTTCCTCTCGCGCGGGAGCTGCATCCGTCCTTCAAGAGGACCGCTGAGTCTCAGATCGGCTCATCAGAAGAGATACGCGACGCTCGCGCGCGCATTCCACATCTGATCGACGGCGCCGCTGGCGACGACGGTGTCGCCTGGGGTCGTTCCGAGTGAGTAGAAGTAGCGGTGGTAGTCGGCCACGACGCGCGCCTCGAGGCCGGCGACGAGCGCCACCGACGCACCCAGCTCCGCCTCGACACCGGCGACGTGCGCGTGGGGGAAGTCGTTCGCCACGTCGCCCGCGGAGAGCACGTCGAGGTACCCGCCTCGTGCGAGCACCGCGAAGCGACCGAGCGGCACGCGCGCGTCCATGGCCAGCGCCAGCGCCTGGTAGTCGACCGAGGGGTAGGCGCCGGAGAGCAGCGTCCCGCTCCCGGCGGCCGACGACGACGAGAAGGTGAAGCTGTCGCTCTCGTAGGCGCCGGTGAAGCCGAGGATGGGCGCGTGCCCGTGGCCGGTGCGCAGGCGAAAGCGACCGCCGGCCAGAGCGCGCACCCAGCGGGTCGACTGGGTGCCGGCGTCGGCGGAGGCGGATTGCAGCGCGAAGGCCTGCGAGAAGCCGAGCACCACGCCGAGGTCCGACAGCACCGGCAGGTGCGCGTCGGCGAGCGGATAGATCGCCCCCTGCAGACCGTAGAGCGGCGCGCCGTTCATGCGGTAGCTGCGCAAGGTGGTGGAGGTGGCGCCGGTGTACGCGAAGTTGCGGGTGCCACCGCCGGCGCTGGCCGACACGTCGAGCAGCTCGCTCCCGGAGACGTGCACCGCGCGCGCAGGCTTCGCGTCGGCGATCGCATCGCGCTGCTCGGGCGCGCCCGCGTTCCACGTGAGGTGACGATCGGTCGCCTCGGTCGACGACGGCGGAAGCTTCGGCGACGTCGGCGCGGCCGGTGGGGGTGCTGGCACCGAGACCGGAGCGGCGGTCGCAACCACCACCGGGCTCGCGGCCGGGTGCGCGCGCGTCACCTCGTCACGTGCCGTCGCGCCGATCTTCCTCGGATCGCCGATGTGCACCGGCGCGGAAGAGGGACGAGCCGCATCGACCACCAGGACCTCCGCCGACTCGTGCCCGTGCCGCGTCCGCGTGGTCCACACCAGCACCACGTCGCTCACGTGCGCTTCCTGCGCCGCCTTCTGCGCGCGATCGAGCAGCGCCGGTCGCTTGTGGTGATCGCGCAGCGAGCCTTCCAGCGATCCGCGCGCTCCACCGAGCCGGGTCACGCCCCCGCGCCACGAGGCCGCATCGACCACGTCGTACGCGCCACCCAGTGCTGCGGTGACCTCCGCGCGCACCCGATCGCGGTCAGCCCCTTCCGCCCACACCACCACCGTGGGGCGGGCCGGGCGCGTCGGCTGCGCGGACGGCGCTGGCTCGGCGCGCGCCACCTCTCCGATCGCGAGGAACGCCGCCATCGACACCAGCACCGCCGCTGCTCGTCTCGCCACCGCCCTTCAAGAGCCAGCGATCGGCGTCGACCGGCTCAACAAAAAGCGCAAGCTCGACCCTCGACGGGCGCACCGGACGACGACTAGTCTCGCACGCCATGGCTCCCCCGCACGACGAACGCATGAAGACCATGCAGACGCGGCGCATCACCAAGAAGGATTTCGACGAGATCGTCGAGGTCATCGACCGCTGGTGGGACGGGCCGATCAACACCTTCGCCCACCCCATCTTCTTCTACGAGCTCGGCGAGCAAGCGCTGGCCATCGAGGACGACGGGCAGCTGATCGGCTTCCTCCTCGGGTTCATCGCCCACGAGGGCTCGGGGCCGAGTGAACCGGCGCGCACCGGGTACGTGCACCTCGTCGGCATCCATCCGGAGTATCGCCGCCGCGGCGTCGGTCGCCGTCTGTACGACAGCTTCACCGACGTCTGCGTCCGTGCCGGGTGCGAGCGCCTCAAGGCGATCACCACCTTGGGGAACGAGGGGTCGCAACGCTTTCACCTCGCGCTCGGCTGGGACGCGTGCGAGATCGACGACTACGCCGGCCCCGGCAGGAAGCGCATCGTCTTCACGCGCGACCTCGGTGGGGTGCAGTCCGCGCCCGCGCGCGAGGAGGCCTGACCATGACCGCAGCTTCGCCGCCGACTCCGCCGCCGCCCCCGGTTCCGCCCGCTCCGCCGTCGCGCCCGGTCGATCCGCCCCTCGACGCCCAGCGCCTGCGCGACATCGGCCTCTTCGGCGCCCTCTCGGACGAGGTGCTCGCCTACCTGGTGAAGCACCTCAAGGCGATGCGCATCGAGGCGGGCGAGGTGATGTTCCGCGAAGGGGACGCCGCGCGCGAGATGTACGTCATCCTCGACGGCGAGATGGAGGTGCTGAAGAAGAGCCGCCGCGGCCGCGAGCAGCGCGTCGCCATCCTCGGCCCGACGGACAGCTTCGGCGAGATGTCCATCCTCGACATGCAGAACCGCTCCGCCAGCGTGCGCGCGCTCGGCCCGTCGCGCATCCTGCGCCTCTCGACGGAGGACATGGACGCGCTGTACCGCCACGACCTCAAGTCCTACACGCTCATCATCCTCAACATCGCCCGCGAGGTCTCTCGCCGGCTGCGCGTGACCGACTCGATCCTCGCCGATTTCACCGCCAGCGTGCTCGACGAGTACCTGCCTGGCGGAAAGTCACCGAGGTAGACCCGCCGGCCGCCCGCTTTCCCGAAGGTCAGCCGGCGTCGGGGGAGGCGTCGCCTTCGCCCGCGTCACCCGCGTCGTCGCTGGCGTCTCCGCTGTCCGCTTCGGTGCCACCGTCGGCCGTGCTCGCGTCTTCGTTGGTGCCGGGATTGTTGCCGCCGTCCCCTGCAGCCAGCGCCACGCCACCGTCGGCTTCGGTCGTACTGCCGTTGCCCGGGGCGGTCGCACCGGTGCTCGCGTCCCCGGCGCCCTCATCCCCGGTGTACTGATCGGGCGGCAGCGGCTGCGGGTTGATCGAGCACGCGACGGCCAGGCCCACGAGGAGCCCCGTTCCCAACCAGCCGATCCATCCGCCGCGACGCATCTTCACAGAGGCTACCCGGAGCATGAGGGATGCCAGCGACGAAATCGCGCCGTCGCGCCGCTTTCTCCCGCTCGCCGCTCGCCACACCACGACATGCCGGGCGCGAGGAGGCTCACTCTGGCACAGTGGAGGCGCACCATGTCCGACCCGTCTTCGTCCGCTTCCCCGTCGGCGCCTCCGGCGGTCGAAGCGCGCGCCCTCACCAAGCGGATCCACGACGGCCGCGACCGGCGCGTGGTGCTCGAGGGGATCGACCTGGTGGTCGAGCGCGGCGAGCTGGTGCTCCTTCGCGGGCCGAGCGGCAGCGGCAAGACGACCCTCCTCGCGCTCCTCGGCGCCATGCTCTCCCCCACCAGCGGCGAGGTGCTCCTCGACGGCGAGCCCACCTCACGCCTGCGCGATCGCCACCGCGCCGAGGTCCGCCGCCGGCGGGTCGGCTTCGTCTTCCAGGACGTGCAGCTGATCGAGGGGATGAGCGTCGTCGACAACACCCTGCTCGCGCGGGTGCCGGACGGGATCACCGCGGCCGATCGCGAGCGCGCCCGGTCGCTGCTCGGTCGCTTCGGCGTCGGTCCGCTCGCCTCGGTCGCCGCGCGCGGTCTGTCGGGGGGAGAGCGGCAACGGGTGGCGCTCGCCCGCGCGCTCCTCGGCGATCCGGCGCTCCTGCTGCTCGACGAGCCGACCGCGCACCTCGACGCCGAGCGCGCCGACGATCTGGTCGCCTTGTTGATCGATCTGGTGGCCGAGGGGCGCGCGCTGGTCATCGCTACCCATGACGACCGCTTCGCCGGAGAGCTCGTCCGCGCAGGCTCCACGCGGGCCCGCGTGCGGACCGTGTTGCTTGCCGCCGGTCGGCTGGCTGGCCATGGTGAGGGCGAGCCCACGTCATGAACCTCCTCGAGCCCTGGATCTTCCTCCGCCTGGCCGTCGGCCTGGTCACGGTGGCGCTCTTCGCGCGCGGCGCGTGGGTCTCGGCGAAGGTGCTCCGTCACTTCGACGTCGCCCGGGCCTCCGAAGGGCAGCTCGCCCTCGAGCGGCAGGCGGAGCTCGGATCCACCTTCGTGCGCGTCGGCTCGGTCCTCGCGGCCGGCTCGCTCCTTTTCACCGTGCTCGCCGCCGACAGGCTCAGTCACAGCGTGCGCGGCGCCATGTGCGCCTACGGCGTGTTCGAGGCGAGCCCGCTCGGCTTCCTCGCGCTCTTCGTCAGCCTGATCCTGGCGCTCGCCGCCGGCACCCTCGCGCAGCTGTTCGCTCTCGACGCGCGGGTGCGCGATCTGTCGCTGGTGCGCCCCCTGGCGACGCTCTCCATCGCCGCCGCGCCGCTCGCCCTCCTCGACTTCGCCCTCAACGCGCGCTTCTTCCTCGGCCTCGATCTCACCGTCGTCGCCTCGTGCTGCTCGGTGGGGCTCGATGGCGCCGCGCCCGCCACCGCCGCCTTCGTCCACGGCCCGCGGCAGCTCGTGTCCACCCTCGGCCCGCTGATCATCGCCGCCTCGGCGATCACCGCCTGGCTCGTCTCGGCTCGGGCAGCCACGCGGGACGCGACTCGTCACGGCGCGCGCGCCGTCATGCTCTCCGGCCTTCTCGGCCTCGCAGCGCTCCCCTTCGCGCTCGGCGCGGCGGTCCTCGAGGTCGCGCCGCACGCCTTCGAGCTCCCCGGCCATCTCTGCCCGTTCTGCCTCCTGCGCAGCGATGTCTACGGCCTCGGGTTCCCGCTCTTCGGCTCGATCTTCCTCGCCGTCATCTGGGGGACCGGCGCGGCTCTCGGCGCGCTCCTCCTCCGCAAGCAGCCGCCCGGCGCCGCGCTCGGCGCCTTCGTCCGTCCGCGCTTGCGAGGGCAGGCGATCGCCTGGATGGTCGCGCTCGCCGTCGGCGCGCTCCCCGTCCTCCGCTACGCCATCGTCGCCGGCGGCGTGTCGCTGTTTCCGTGAGGATTGCCGCGGAGCGATGGTAACGAGCAGCCGACGATGACGACCCCTCCGCCTCCCGCACCGCCCACGGAGCTCTCTCCGCGGCTGCGACGGGCGATCGAGGTCGTCTACGCCATCGAAGGGGTCGTCGCGGTGCGACTCTGGCAGTGGCCGGGGAACGTCGCGCTCGGCGTGATCACTGCCCCGCCCGGCTCGGAGGAGATCCTCCGGCGCATCGACGTCGTGACCACGGCCCTGCGGGAGCCCGGTGAAACGTGGGAGCTCGGCTTGCTGGATAGCGAGCCGAGCTCCGTTTGAAGCGTCTGCGCTGAAGCCGTCTTCAGCTCATCGTGCTTCAGTTCATGATGAAGAGCTGCTCGATGTCGCTGAGGGCTTCGACCTCGGTCTGCTCGCGGGCGATGGCGATCTCCTTCACGATGAGGACGCGCGCGGTGTCGAGCATGCGGCGCTCGCCGAAGGAGAGCTGCTTGTCGGTCTTCAGGCGGTACAGATCACGGAGGACCTCGGCCACGTCGTAGATCGAGCCGGACTTGATCTTGTCCATGAAGCCGCGGTACCGGCGGTTCCAGGTCTGGTTGTCGAAGGCGATGGTGCGCTCGCGCAGGATGTCGAAGATCTCGAGGATCTCCTCCTCCGAGATGACCTTGCGGAGCCCGACGGCGCTCGCGTTGCTCACCGGCACCATGATCTTCCGATCGGTGTCCATGATGCGCAGGACGTAGAACTGCTGGCGGGTGCCGGCGATGTCCTTCTCCTCGATACGGATGACCTCGGCGACCCCCTGGATGGGGTACACAGCCTTGTCACCGACCTTGAACGAGATGCCGAGTGCAGCTTGCATGGATACTAGGTCTCCTCGAGTCGGAAAAAACGAACGCGCGCATTGAAAAAAACTTTGCGCGGCCCGCGGACCTGGCTACGAAGCGAACATCGGTCAGCGATATTCCGCTGAACGACTACCTCTACTTGTTGAGCCGGAAGGCGCTCTGACAGAGAGCGACCTCCGACGACAGTGGAGGTACAGGTAGGGAAGTAGGCTGATGCACTGTAGCCCGGAAGGTGGCCTTCGGTCAAATTCCCCCCGGTCGATTTTTGTGCGCTGGATCAACCGTTGACCACAATGTGGTGAGCGGTCCGAAAAGATCTTTCCGCCGGGACGGAGCGAGCCGCTCACCCCTCCGCAAGAAGCTTCGCCGCGAGCCCCCAGCGCACGCCGCGATCCGAAACGCGCATCCCCTCGGCGCCGAGCGCTTCGAGCAGCGTCAGCGTGACGAGCCCGCCGGCGACGATCACGTCCGCGCGCTTCGGTTCCATCCCGGTGAGCGCGCGTCGCTGCTCGAGCGTCACCGACGCGAGACGCTCGACGACGGCGCGCACCTCGGCGAGCGACATGCGCAGCCCGTGCACCAGCG
>JAMFST010001043.1 GCA_026225435.1 Labilithrix luteola | reverse complement strand
TCGGCTTCGAGGCGACCCTCCCGCGGCGCGAGCGCGAGCGTGCTCAACAGCGCTATCGCGACTGGTGGGTCAACGAGGGAAAGGCCCGCTTTCGCCGCGATTGAGCCGCTGCGCGTCGGCAGAGCCTCGCCCCGCTGCACCGGTTTTGCTGGCCCCCCGTCCAACGGTCTGATTCCGTCGTTGCCGACCTCCGGTCCACCCGCTCATGCCGCGCTCTCTCGCCCTCGCCGCTGCCTTCGCCGTCGCGCTCCTCGTCGATGTCCCGAGCGCGCGCGCCGAGACCCCGGCCGACCACGACGCGGCGATCCTCGAGGCCGCCGGCCACATGATCAAGTCGACGGTGGTGCAGACCGGCAGCGGCGCGCGCATCGGCCACGCCGAGATCCTCATCAACGCGACCGGCGCCAAGGTCCTCTCGGTGGTCACCGACTACGCCCACTACAAGGACATCGTCCCCAACAAACTTCACAATGTACATGTGATCGCCAAGGACCAGACGAACACCGACGTGCGCTTCGAGGTGCCGATCATGCACGGCGCCGTGAAGATCATCTACAAGCTGCGCTTCGGCCCGCCGATGACGCTGGCCACCGGTGAGAAGGTCGTCGAGGGGAAGTACCTCGACGGGAACGTGCAGACCGCCGACCTGCTCTTCACCATCCACCAGGTCGCGCCGGCGTTCACGGTGCTGAAGATCGACAACCTCATCGGCCTCAAGGTGCCCGCGCCGCAGGCCATGATCGACGAGGAGCTACGTGACGCCGCCGGCGACGCCGCCGAGGGAATGCGCGCGCGTGCGCAGGGCGGAAACATCAACCAGGTCGCCTACGACTCGACCTTGAAGCCCGCGAAGCGCTGAAGCGCGATCAGCTGGCGGCGGCGAGGCGCGCGCGCCAGTCGGTCGGCAGGTCGAGGAACCCGTCGCTGTAGAGCGCGTCGTACACGGCGTCGCAGACCAGCTCGCACACGTCGCTGAAGATCTGCGGATCGGCGACGAAGCGGATCGTCTCGGCGCGGAAGCGCCCTTGCCGCTCGCGCACACGCTTGAGCATCTCGTCCTCGACGAACGGCACGAGCCGCTCGAGGAAGTGTTTCTCGAAGGCCACGCGGAAGCGGGGGAACGCGCTCGCCGCCAGCTTGTACCCGGCGCTCGTCGTCGCGTCGGCCAGGCGCGCTTCCTTCACCACCGCCCAGGCCAGCTCGCCCAGGATCGGCGGCAGCTCGCGGAGGAAGAAGATGGAGAGCACCTCGTTGAGGAAGCGCACGAGCGCGTTCAGCTCCGGCGTCGTGCGTGAGAGGAAGCCGTTGCGCAGCTCGCGCAGCGTCTGCTCGAGCCGGTCGCGCGCCTCGGCGAGGACCTCCGGCGTCTCGTAGTCGTAGGAGCCGAGCTGCTCGAAGAGCTGCGCCTCGTGCTTCGACAGCGCGTGGTAGAGCGCCTGCTCGGCGAAGCGCATCGTCTTGTGCTCGGTGCTCGAGCCGCGCAGCTTGTCGTGCAGCTCCGACTCGAAGAAGATCCGCGCGAACCGCTTCGACGCCTCGGCCAGCTTGCGCTCGACCACGCTCGCCAGCGACGTGGGCCGGAAGATGCGCGCCAGCATCGTCTTCAAGCTGCCGATCAGCTCGATCTCGATCTGCGTGCGGTCGCCGGTCTCCGGCGGGATGCTCGCCCGCGCCGCGCCTTGCAGCGCGCGCAGCTCGGCGATGACACCGGCGGTGATCGCGTCGAGCTCCGGGCTGGTCTGCAGATCGGCGCGGTAGTGAATGACCTTCGCCTGCAGCTGCTCGTCGCGCAGCGCCTGCGCCACGTTGGCCAGCGACAGCTTCTGCGGCGTGGACATGAAGCCTTCCGCGGTGGGCACCGGCGCGTTCGCCTTCAGCACTTCCGAGCCGGGCGACGGCGTCATCTTGTGCAGCGGTGACGAGGTCAGCGTCGCGCGCGGCGGCAATGGCGGAGGCGCGTGCGGAGCATGCGCGGCGGCAAAGGCGGCAGGCACCGCGGGGCGCGTCGGATGCCCCGGCACCGGCGGCGGCAGCCGACCCGCGGGGAGCGATCCGCTCGACGGCGATCCCGAGCGCGCGGGTTGCGACAGAGGAGCCGCGGGCACCACCGGCACCGCCGCGTTCGAAGGGGACCTGGACGGTGGCGTGCGGACCCCGCTGGCGGAAGGCATCTCTCCCGACCCGCGCGAAGCCGGGGCACGCCCGTCGTCTTGGCTCACCATGTCAGGATTGCGCTACCTGGGCCGCGTTTCAACCACGCGCACGCGCCGCCGTCTCTTTTTGCGCACCTCGTGTGCAACGCCGCGTCGCCGCCGGCTGGCCGATGCTCAGCTAACGCGACCTCAGCAGAACGCCATCGGCCTCGCCCGGGATGGCGCAACCGCTCGTCGTGGTCGCCGGCGCGCCCGCCGTCAGGTGCACGTTCACCGGTGAGGCCACCGAGAGGCCGCCGAGGAACGCCGAACCGGTGACGTCGAGCGTGTTGTTCGCCGTCACCAGGCCGTTCACCAGCAGCGACCCGTCCAGCGTCACCGGCGCGCCGATGGTCATCGCGCCCCCCACGCCGACCCAGATCTGGCTCGCCCGCGGCCCGTCGTTGGCGCCCCCGATGGTCACCGCGTTGTCGACCGTCAGCGCCCCGCCGATGGCCAGGTCGAACATCGCCGCGTTGTCCTTCAGGTCGATGACCAGCGGCGCCGCCACGTGCACGTCCCCGGTCACCACCAGCGTCGTCGTCCCCTGGATGTGCAGCGTCAGCGCCGCGTTCACCCCGAGCGAGTCGAGCGCGTACTGCCCGCACCCGAGAGTCAGCTCCGTCGCTGCGTCCACGTTCACCAGCGACGCGCTCGGAAGGATCGCCAGCGTGTCCGCCTCCGGCTGCGCCGCCGCCGTGCTCACCAGCGTGGCCACGGTGGGCGCCTGCGCGCAGGCGAGATCGAACGTCACGCCGGGCACGTCCTGCGTCGTCGTCCCCGTCACGGTAACGGTGTTACCCGCGTTCAGGCTGCCGCCCAGGGTCGCGTTGCCGCCCACGGTGACCGGCGCGCTCGTCGTCCAGTCGCCCGCGGTCGTGAAGTCCCCGGCGAAGCTCTGGGTGTTCGTCGCGGTCACCGACCCGGTGGACGAGAAGTCACCGTCGACCGAGAGCGGCGCCGAGCTCGTCGTCATCCCCGACACCTCCACGTTCGACCCGGCTTGATCGAGGGTCAGCGTGTCATTCACCACCAGGTCGCCGCAGATGGCGAGCG
This sequence comes from Labilithrix luteola, assembly GCA_026225435.1. Taxonomy (GTDB): domain Bacteria; phylum Myxococcota_A; class Polyangia; order Polyangiales; family Polyangiaceae; genus JAMFST01. Next base: position 3,178 of record JAMFST010001043.1, on the reverse strand, counting down.
CCACCCGCGGGGTCGTCGTGTTCGAGGCCGTGCAGCGGAGCAGCGTCGCCGCCGCGTCGGTGTTGCACACGTCGATGTCGGTGCTCGTTCCGACCAGGGTGTACCCGGGCGCGGGGGGCGAATCGTCGATGGCGGGGGAGGAGCTCCCGCAGCCGGTTGACGCCAGCGACGCGGACGCAACGAGCGAGGCGATGAGCGAGCGACGTGAACGGGAAGGGCGCATGAGGAGCCGTGTCTGCGCGTTCGTGTACTCCGTCGTGCAAGGCGCGGCAGCGCGCTTACAGCTTCAGCTCGGACGTTCATGGAGAACGGTTCGGCTCTGGTTAGGCTGCAGAGCCCGCGAGACACGCGCCACGCTGGCGTCATGTCGGTGGAAGTGGTGGACATCCCGAGCGACGCGGCTGTATGGTCCGCCGCGCTCGAGGGGTTCGCCCCGCAGAGCAGGTCGTACGCAGCACGTGCAGCAAGTAACAACATGGCGCGCGGTGGAGCAGCCTGGTAGCTCGTCGGGCTCATAACCCGAAGGTCGTAGGTTCAAATCCTACCCGCGCAACTAACCGCAGAATACCGCGGAATCTGGTCCTGACCTCCCGAGTGCACCTCGGGAGGGTTCTGGGACAGCAGGACGAGCGGAAGAAGCTCGGACCGAGCGACGTAGAACCGGCCGGGTTGCGGGAGCAGGTCGATGCGCCCGTCGCGAAAGAGGCGCCGCAGCTCCTCGCGTCCACGCTGAACGTCGGCGTTCAAGCGACGCTCGAGATCGAATGCCAGCTCGACGAGCTTCTTGGGGTCGGGGAGCTTGATGGGGCCGGAGAGCGCTCGCTCCAGACCCGCCAGAGCCTTGGTCTCCGCAGCTGCCTCCAGCTCGAGGGCCTTCAGACGAGTCGACACCGCCTGCGTCCCTCGTCCGGCGGCGACGAAATCGATCAGGTTCCCGATCTCGCGCTCGACCTTGTCCAGGCGAGCGCGTCGCTCGCGAACCTTGTCGCCGTTCTCGCGCGTGAGTTCTCCCAACCGTTCGGCGAGTCGCTTGCGCGCGTGGGCGATGCCGTCCTCGGAGCAGAGACGTCTCCGAAGCTCGTCGAGTAGGCACGTGCGAAGGATGTTCTCGCGCACGGAGAACCCCCCGTTGAATTGCCGCCGTGGCAAGCAATCCTGAGATGAAATCCCCCATTGGTGGCGACCTGAAATCACAAGGATGGGGTTGGGCCGCCCCTTGAGTTGAGCTGAGCTCTTCTTGCCTGCGAGTGTCTGTATCCTTCCATCGAGGTTGCCGTCGCCGAGAAGGCTGACGCCCATCTCCAGCATCCGAACGTGCCCGTGGTCTCGGGCGTGCCCGTGTAAGTCCTTGGGCACCGGCTTCCCCTTCTTCCAGCCTTGAAAGGCATGTTTCAAACGATTCCCCTCGCTCACCTGGCCCGCGGGCAGGCCAAGGCTGGTGACCTCGAGTGTGAACTCCTTGCCGTAGATCTTGCCGGAAATGTCCGGCGTCTTGCCCGGCCCGGTGGCCTGAAATGTCACCTCCGCGCCAGCGGTTACACACGTGGTGGCTGCGCACGAGCTTCGCCTCCGACACGCCGAGGTCGAAGAGGTGCGGCGATCCGAAGTCTCGAGAAGCGCGCAACGGCGGACGAGCCGGTGCTGTACTCCGACGAGGTCGACATCCATCTCAACCCGAAGATCGGTCGCGACTGGATGCTGCGCGGTCAGCAGCGCCGCATCGCGACGCCCGGCAAGAACAAGAAATTCTACCTCGCCGGCGCGCTCGACGTGCGCACCGGCCGGCTCCACACAACGGGCGCCGAGAAGAAGAACGCCGCGCTGTTTTGCCAGCTGCTCTGGCTGCTGGCCCGCCGTTACCGCGGCACGCGGCGCATCCACATCGTGCTCGACAACTACGGCATCCACTCGGCGAAGGTCACGCGCGCCACGCTCGCTGCGCTTCGCGGACGCGTGGTCCTTCACTTCCTGCCGCCGTACTGTCCCGACGCGAATCGGATCGAACGTGTCTGGCAGGAGCTCCACGCCAACGTCACCCGAAACCATCGCTGCAAGACCCTCAACGCCTTGCTTGGCAACGCGCGGCGCTATCTCGAAAGCTATCGATGGCGGCGACCGACCGCTCCCACCCGCACAGCCGTCGCGGCGTGATCCATGGACGAGGATCGCGCTCGGTGATTTAGGCCGCGTGTTTGCCGCGTTCCTTCTTCGAGCGTGCCTTGGGCTCCAGCGTGATCTTGAGGTGCATCCCCGTTGCCTTGGCGAGCTTCCTCAGCGTGGAGAGGGTTGGCTTGGCCTTCCCGCTCTCCAGGCGTGCGATGGTCGATTGCGAGGTGCCCATCCGGTCGGCCAGCTCGGCTTGCGTCAGATGGCTTCGGGTCCGGGCCTCGATGAGCAGGCCGGCCACGGAGAACTCCTCCTCCAGGGCTTCGTAGCCTTCCCTGAAACCCGGTTCCTTCATCCATCTCTTGGCGACCTTCTTCAGCGCGATACCCATCACGTCACCTCCTTGGCCCGCTTACGCGCGGTCTCCAGCGCGCTCTGCGGAGTCTTCTGCGTCTTCTTGACGAACGCGTGGACCACCACGACTCGCTCACCCTTGGCGGTCACGTAGATCGCGCGAGCGATCCCGTCCTTGCCCTTCATCCTCATCTCCCACAACCTGCCTTCCAGGTGCTTGACGTAAGGCTCGTGCATCGCCGCCATCCCATGTTGCTCGATCAGCTCGGCGATGCGGAGAAACCGTTGCCTCACGTCAGGAGCCAGAGCATCGAGCTCCTTGACGACTCGATGATCGAGGATCTCCACGTGCCAGGTCACGGGCTCAGTGTATCTCAAAAAAGAGATACGTCCACGCGAAGGCCCGATGACTCCCCGGAGTCGCGGGCCTTCGGTGTCTCTGGCAGTGGTCCGGGGCCGTGGCTCGCGCCCGTAGGAATCGCCGCCGCGGCACGGTAGGTCACAGAGTCATGTCCGCGCGCATCACGTTCGACCAGCTTGCACGTGCGCCCGACGAAGCGATCGACGTCGCGCTCGGAGCGGCGCTCATCTCCAAGGATGTCCACGACGAGCTCGACGTCGGTGCGCTGCTGCTGCAGCTCGAAGAGCTTGCCGGGCCGCTCCGCGGGGGCGCGCTCGCGGGAATGCCGCTTTCGACGCAGGTCGACGCGGTGAGCGA
>JAMFST010000121.1 GCA_026225435.1 Labilithrix luteola | reverse complement strand
CGGCGCCGGGCACCTTGTGGTGCGTCACGGCGACGGCGATGCGCAGCTCCCCCGAGCGGGTCGCGATGTCCGGGAGCGGGAAGTGATCGACGTCGGTCGTCTCGAGCACGGTCCCCCGCGCGACCTCGCCGCTGCGGGCCGTGGCGATGGACATCATCGCCTGCGCCTCCTCGTGCGGGCTGGCCCCGTCGTGGGCGACGCGCAGCGCGTGCTCGTGCATCTCGGGGAAGCCGGTGAGGAACTGCGCGGGCGCCAGGCCGCGGGCGGCACGGGCCGCGTCGATCCGCTTGTAGATGGCGATCTCGTCGAGGCGGTGATCGTCCGAATCGAAGAGCGAGTAGGTGGTGACGGTGGCGCCGAGCGCCGAGCCGTCCTCGGGCACCATGGGCCCGATGGCGATCACGCGGCTGGCCGGATCGAGCAGCGCGCGCCTTCCCATCGGCCCCTCGAGGGTCCAGTCGAGCAAGGCGGTGGCGTCGCGCGTCGGGCCGATCGCCCCGATCTCGATCTTGGCGCCGCGGATCATCCCGTCCACGTCCCATCCCGCGAGCAGCCCGAGCGCGGCCTTGTCCGACCCGCCCTTGGTCGCGTCGGCCAGCGACGAGTTGATCAGCGTGCCGGCCAGGCGGGTGTTCTCTGCGCTCTGCTGGGTGTCGAGCGCCAGCGGCGCGAGGTGTGCGGCCGCCCGCGCGCGATTCACCCCGGCGAGGAACGCGGCTGTCAGCTCGGCGGGGCCGTGCACCACGACCGGTGCGCCGTCCGGCTTCCCCCTCAGCACGACGGGCGCGTTGCCTCCCGCCGTCGCGATCCCGCTGGCGAGGAGCTGCACCAGCTCGCGGCCGGGCCGCCGCCCCTGGATGGCCACCCAGGCATACGGATCCTTGTCGGCGAGCCGGCACTTGAACGCGAAGTGCGGCGGAGGAGCGTCGCCCACGCGCTCGCACTGGGCGAACCCGGAGGTCCCCTGGTTCACCAGCGCGTCGATCGCGGTGTAGTCCCCGTGCACGTCCCCCTGGACGGTGACCATGTGGCTCGCGTCGGCGCGCAGCGGCGTCGAATCGACCGTCGCCTCCTCCTCGCCCACCTTGATCACCACCGACACGCCCTTGTCGTCGCGCACGACGCCGAGCCCCACGGTCAGCTGCTTTCCTCCCGGGTGCTGCGCATCGTCACCGCGCGCCAGGAGCGCCTCGAGCCGCGGACCGAGCTTCTGCTTCGCGCTCTCCACCAGCACGGCGTCCGACACGTCGGCGGTCGCCTCCGCACCCCACACCAGCGTCCGCGACGAGATCACCACCGCGCCGCAGCGGGCCACGATGAACCGGGTGACGTTCGGCGGCGGCAACCGCTGCGAGCGACGGGCGCTCCTCGCCAGCTCCTCGGAGGCGCACTTGAGCGCCGGCGACAGCGACACCGTCTTGCCGTGCCCCTTCACCGCCGCGCGCAGGAAGTCCCCCCACGCGCTCGCGTCCTCGTACGGCGCATGCTCGGGCTTCGCCTCGACCAGCACCGTCCACGGCTCGGAGCTCGCCTCCACCGCGCCGAACGCCTCGGGCCGCGCCTTCTGCGCAGGGATGGCCGCGAGCTCGTCCTTCGTGGGGAACACCACCGCCGGTGCGGAGGCGGGCGGCGGCGTCTCCGCGCACCCCGCGGTGGCCAAGGCGATTGCGCAGCACAGCGGCGAGATGAGCCGCCTGGAGAATCCGTTCACGTCGAGTCCCGTCTTGCCGCTTACGTGCGGCGGCGCTCTTGTCGGACGTCGGGCGGGGATGGTCAAGCCCAAGGTTCGCAGGAGCGTTGCTTGCGTTCCAGGCGATGTTCACTATAACGGACACGGTATCCCGTATAGCGAATGACCATGTCCGACCCGTCATCACCGTCCAAGCGCCCGTCGCTCTCCGTCGATGGCTGGTCGATCGTCATCGCGGCCGTCGTCGCACTCGCGGTGCTCGCTGGCTTGCCGACCGTGCCGTGGTGAGGGGGCCGTGGTGAAGGGGCCGCTCGCGCTTCTCCCGGGTCTCGTCCTCCTCGGCGTCATCGGCTACGCGGGCAAGCTCGCCGAGTCGTCCATCAAGGCCTTCGGAGCGGCGCACAAGCTCGCCCTGCCGAACATCGAGTACGTCTTCTGGGCGATCCTCTTCGGCCTGGTGATCGGCAACGTCTTCGGGCGGCGCAGCTGGTTCCGCGTCTTCGAGCCCGGCATCTCCACCTACGAGCTGTGGCTCAAGGTCGGCATCGTGCTGCTCGGCGTGCGCTTCCTCTTCGCCGATCTCGCCAAGCTCGGCGCCCCCACGCTGGCGCTCGTGGTGCTCGAGATCGTCCTCGCCGGCGGCATCATGATCGGCCTCGCGCGCCTCTTCGGCCTCGGCCCGAAGCTCACGGCGCTCCTGGCGATCGGCTCGTCGGTCTGCGGCGTCTCGGCGATCATCGCCACCCGCGGCGCCATCGACGCCGAGGAGGACGAGACCGCCTTCGCCATCGCCTCCATCCTGGTCATCGGTGCGCTCAGCCTCTTCGCCTTTCCGCTCGTCGGCCACGCCCTCGGCATGAGCGATCGCGTCTTCGGGGTCTGGGCCGGCCTCGGCATCGACAACACCGCGGAGGTGGCCGCGGCCGGCGCGCTCTTCTCCGACGACGCCGCCAAGGTCGCCGTGCTGGTGAAGACCGCGCGCAACGCGATGATCGGCTTCGTCGTCCTCGGCGCGGCGCTCTACTTCGCCTCGCGCGGCGGCCGCGCCATCGAGGGGTCGAAGGCGGTCTTCCTGTGGAAGAAGCTCCCCAAGTTCGTCGTCGGGTTCCTCGCCTTCTCCGCGCTCGCCAGCGTCCACGTCTTCAGTGCGGCGCAGGTCACCTCGCTCGCCAACGTGAGCCGCTGGGCGTTCCTCCTGACGTTCGCCGGCGTGGGCCTGCGCACCAACACCGCCGACATGAAGAAGCGCGGCCTGCGCCCCTTCGTGGTCGGAGCGATCGCCGAGCTGGCCATCGCCGGCATCACGCTGGCGCTCGTCATCGGCGCCGATCGGCTGATCGGCTTGCAGTGACGTCGGCGCGTCAGGTCCCGCTGTCGCCTGCGTCGGCGCCCGCGTCGACCGGGCACATCTTGTTGACCAGCATCGTCTCGCAGCCGTTCGTCGGGTCCATGTCGCAGTCGCCGTAGCCGGCCTTGCAGGTGAACGAGCAGGCTGAGGCCGGGCACGTCGCGTCGGCGTGTGCCGGGGGAGTGCACGCGGTGCACGCCGGGCCGCAGGCGGTGGGATCGTTGGGGGCGACGCAGCTCGCTCCGCATTTCAGGTAAAGCGAGGTGCAGCTGAAGGAGCAGGTCGAATCGCTGCAGCTGGTGGTCCCGTTGGCCACGGCAGGGCAGGGGACACCGCACTGGCCGCAGTTGCTGGCCGAGGAGGTGAGGTCGACGCAGGTGCTGTTGCACAGGGTCGGCTGGGGAGGCTGGCAGTTGGTGATGCACTCGAAGGTGCCGTTGATCGGGCTGCAGTCGGGCGCGGCGGTTCCACACGCGGCGTTGCACGAGCCGCAGTGGGCGGGGAGTGACAGATCGACCTCGCACCCGTCCGAGGCGTCCAGGTCGCAGTCCTGGTAGCCGGCGTTGCAGCTCCCGAGGACGCAGCTGTTGCCGCTGCAGACGGCGACACCGCGCGCCAGCGAGCAGGGGGAGCAGCTCGTCTCGCCGCAGCCGTAGACCGGGTTGTCGATGCTCACGCAGGTGCCGTCGCAGAGCTTCTGTCCGGTGCCGCAGGTCGGCGGATCGAAGATGCCGCCTCCGTCCCCCGCGTCGGCGACGTTCACCGGTCCATCGGGCGCGGCGTCGCCGAGGCGTGCGTCGGCGGTGCTGGACGCGTCACCGACGGTGGCATCCAGATCGGTCGGGGGGCCCGTCGTCGCGTCGGAGGAGGCATCGAGCTCACCTCCGCCGGTGGCGAGCGTCCCCTCCTCGTTGTCGAGAATGGCGTTGCAGCCGACCGAGCCGAGGAGGCCGGCGAAGGCCGCGGCGGTCACGGTGAGGGCGAGGAGTCGTCTCTGCATGGCGGCTAGAAGTGACCTGCGAGAGCGAGCCCGCCGAGGTGAGGAGCGAGGAACGGGGTCGCGGCGAGGGCGCTGGTCGGCTCGCTGGCGTGCGCGCGCGGCGCGGTGAAGAAGACGATCCCGCCGCCCACCAGCGCTGCGCCGCCGACGGCCAGGGCGATGGTGGCGGCGTTGCCCGCGTGGATGGCGTCCGAGCGCAGCGACACGCCGGTGGCATCGCAGAGCGAGCCGGTGCAGTGCGACTCGGCGTCGTCGTGCTTCCCTTTGGAGACGATGGCGAACGCCGTGCCCACGCCGAGCCCGACGATGCCGAGCGCGCCCACGGTGATGCCGGCGACGCGCTGACCGTGGCCGACCGACGATCCGTCCGCCGTGCTCGCGGCCGCATCGGAGGACGGAGACGACGGTGACGACGAGGCGACGAGCGCCGGTGCCACCGGAGCGACCACCGGAACCTCGGCGTCCTCCAGCGCGGGAACGGCGACGACGGTGGCAGCATCCGCGGGCGTCCGCAGCGTGCGTGACCACGGCTTCTTCCCCGGTGCCGAGGCTGCGATCTCGTGCTCGCCCGGATCGACTGGTGCCGGCACGCCGTACTGCGCCGCGCCGACGACGATGCCGTCGTGCCGGATCTCGAGCGCGCTCGTGTCGTTCGGCGCGGCCCGGGAGATCGTCAGGCGGGCGAGGTGGGGCGCGAGGGACGCCGCCCGGGTGCGCGCCACGCGCTCGCGCGCCACCTGCTTCTCCACGTGCGCCCGGTCGGCCACTTCGAGGTAGTGCGCCCAGGCGCTCGCCGTCTTGCCGATGTGCTGCTCGCACTCGGCGAGGTTGAACTCGGTGCCGATCCCCGGATCGAGCCGCTGGCTCTCGGCGAACTTCGGGCACGCTTCGGTGAGCTTCCCCTTCGCCGTCAGCGCGCGCGCCTCGTCGAAGAGCACCTGCGCCACCGCGGCGTTGCTCCCGGTCTGCGCGGACGCGACCGAGCTCACCAGCGTGAGCGCTGCGCCGGCGACGATCGCCGCGACGGTCGCGGCACGCGAGGACCTGCGCATCGACTACTTCCGCCCGTCGAACAGCTGCGCTTCGTCTTCCGGCTGCGGCTGCGCGGGCGGTGCTGCAGCGGCGGTAGTCTGCGCGGCTACCTGCGCCGCGGCCGGCACCGCAGCGCGCGGGTGATTCGCCTTGCGACCCACGAAGGCTCGCCCCGGCTCGGCGACGACCGCGGACGGTGAGAGTGCGGCACCGGCATCCGCGATCGCGACGTCCTGTGCGACCGCGTGGGGCGCGACCGTCGCGGAGGTCAGCTCGGCGCTCGAGACCGGGCTCGCCGCCGGAAGGGACGCCGGAGCCGCGCTGGGGATCGCCATCGCAGGCGAAGCCGCCGTGGCGACCGGCGACCGCTGCAGCCACGAGCGCGCGCCGAAGACGGCCGCCGCGCTGGCGACGAGAGCCACGCTCACGAAGAGCGCGCCCGATCGGCGACGCTTCGCGGGAACCGGCGCCGACGGCCACGAGCTGGCCATCGCTCCGTGCGACGTCCGGCCCGACAGGCGCGCGGCGGCGGGCGGCGGATCACTGTCGCCACGCGGGGCGTGCGTCGAGCCGAAGGAGCGCCGCGGCGCCAGCGGCGTCGTGTGCAGCACGCGGCCGATCTTCACCGCCGAGGCCTGCGCTTCGTCCGTCCCCAGCGGGGCCAGCGCCGCCGCCAGCTCGGCCATGTTGGCGAAGCGCTCCGCCGGATCCTTGGCGAGGCAGCGCCGCACGATGGGCCCGAGCTCGGACGGCGCATGCGGGCACAGCTCCTCGAGCGGTCGCGGCTCCTCCTGCATCACGGCCGCGCACACGTCGGGCAAGCTGTCGCCGGTGAAGGGGAGCGCCGCTGCCACCAGCTCGTAGAGGATGACGCCGAGCGCCCACACATCGGTGCGCGCGTCCGCGTCGTGCGTCGAGCGCAGCTGCTCGGGCGACATGTAATAGGGCGAGCCGAGCACCACATGCGCTCCGGTGGTCCCGAGATCGAGGCCGCCGAGCTTGGAGATCCCGAAGTCGAGCACCTTCACGCACTCGCTGCCGTCGGCGAGCCGCACGACGAACAGGTTCGCCGGCTTGAGATCGCGATGG
>JAMFST010000120.1 GCA_026225435.1 Labilithrix luteola | reverse complement strand
GCTCCACGGTGTCGACGGCCGTGAGGCAACGATCGAGAGGCGCTCCGCCGAAGGGCCGGACGATGTTGTCGAAGTTGATGAGCGTGGCGCCCCGCAGCGCGTACGCCCCCAGGATCTTCTCGAGCTCCGCGTCATCGGGCGGCCACGACATCTTGCCGCTCGCGCGCCCGGTGGCGATGGTGGCGATCGCGTCTGTGGCGAGCGTCTTGCCAGAGCCGCGCGTGTTCGCCTCGGTTAGGAACGCGGGCACGCTACCTCGGATCGCCGGGCGCGCGACGAGGGTGAGCAGCGCGGCGAGGGGAACCGCGCGCGCCACGGGATCGCGGAAGGGAAAGTCGACGAACACCTCTTCGAGCTCCTCGCGGGCTCGCCTCGCGTCGTCCTGCGTGGGCGCCTCGGACACCTCGCCGAAGTCGATCGACGGCTCGAAGAGATGCCCCGTCCGCGCGTCGTAGCCGGGCGTCTGCACGAGGCTCCCGTCGACGCGCAGCGCGGGCGCCTCGAGCACACCGACAAGCGGCCGCACGCCCTCCCACGCCCCCTGCACGTGCACCGCCTCGACGACGTGCGGAGGTGGCAGGATCGGTCGGTCTCCGCTCTCCGTCACTTCGATGAAGCGAGCGACGGTGGTGAGCATCGATCGAAGAGACGCGGCGGGGAGTCGACGAACGGTCGGCGCACCGGGAGCGAAGAGGCTCTCCACCTCGGCCGCGCGCACGACGTGCACGAGGGAGCCACCACGCTGGTAGACGGCTGCGTGCTTGGCGATCGCTGACGTTGCTTCGGCGACCACGCGATCGAGGTCCACGCCATCGACGAGGCGAGCGCGGGCGTCGCTCGTCGGCAATGAGGGCGCGGGCGCGCCTCTAGGTGCTCGTTCCGGCCGCGTCCGCGGCTTCTGCGTCCCACCTGCGAACGCGCTCGAGACCGTCGCCCGCACCTCGCCAGGTTTCAGCCCGGTAGCAATGCCCGCCTCCGTGAGGCGCCGCCGAGCATCGTCGTCCGCCACCTCGCCACCAGCAACTAGCTGCGCGATCGAGTAGGCCTCGCGGTTCAACGTCTCGTTCCGTCCCCCCTCGGCGCAGGCGACGATGCGGCGGCACGCGGAGGAGAGCGCCTCCGCGCCGTAGCTGGCTGCTCGCCGAGTACCCGACGGAGGCGCGGAGGACGCCGGCGCGGGCGCGCGCTGCGTCAGCTCCAGGGGCGAAGCGAGCGCCTCGAACAGCCACTCGGGCATCTCGGCGATCGCCGCCCGCACCACCCACGTGTACCGACCGCCCGACACGTGGACGCTCGGCGCAGCGACCACCTGGCCGTTGTCGATGCGCGTGTCGATGCCGGGCCAGCGGAAGCCGGCGCGGTTGCCGAGGCGCTTCAAGTCGAAGTGCGGCGGCACGCGATAGATCCGGTGCTCGCCGCCGTCGACGCGGCCCGTCTTGCTGGTGAGCGTCACCGGGAACGGGCGCACGTTCGTCTCGAGCTCCGCCAGCGACGCGCGCCCCTTCTCCCCGTCGATGTCGATGGCCACGAGGCGGTGCTCGCCGCCCATGGCGAGGCCGATGTTGGCCGACGGGTGCGAGCGGCGCGCGTCGCGGACGGTGTCGAGGTCGCTCGACGCGCTCTTCTGCCAGGCGCGGCCGATCGGGTGCTTCCCCGGCGCCGAGCAGTCTCCCTTGCCGCACGCGCACCGGCCGTCGGAGCGGATGCCCCACACCGGCAGCACGCGGAAGCCGTGCGCGGCGTAGGCGGCCGCGGCATCGAGGAGCGGCGTCGCGTCGGTGGGGAGCCAGCTGGTGTCGATGTCGGTCACGCGGCGCTCCGGCTGGCGGTGCAGTAGGCGCAGGTGCAGCCGGTGACGCCCTTGCCGGGCGCGGCCGCGGCGTGCCACTCAGCGACGTCCACGCGCGCGCAGGAGACGCAGAGCAGGCGGAAGAACTGCGTGCGCGCGAAGTTCTCGGCGAGCGGCGGCATGAACGGGTTCAGGGCGCCGCCGCACCGCGCGCACCCCGACGAGCCGAAGAGAGGAAGCTGAGGGGTCAAGCGGCGACGCCCTTCGATCGCAGGAAGGGCGCGATCTGCGCCGTGGAGGTGGCGCGCGCCATGGGCGGAAGCGAGCGCAGGAACCGGGCGCCGTAGCCCTTGGTGACCAGCCGCTTGTCGAGGAGCACCACGCAGCCGACGTCGCGCTGAGAGCGAATGAGGCGCCCCACGCCCTGGCGCAGCGTCAGGATCGAGCGCGGGACGGTGAAGGTTCCGAACGCGTTGCGGTCCGACTCGCCGATCCGGATGGTGACAGGGTCATCGGGCGAGCCGAACGGCAAGCGGTCGATCACGAGGCCCGTGAGCGCCTCGCCGGGGACGTCGATCCCTGTCCAGAAAGACGTGGTAGCGAGCAGGACGCTGCGTGTGTCCGCCTTGAACCGCTCGGTGAGGAGCGCCGGCGGCGCCTCGCCCTGGCGGTAGATGGTGAGCCGCCGATTGAAGTGCCGGCGCACGATGTCGTAGACCGCGTTGAGCGCGCGGTAGCTGGTGAAGAGCGCGAGGGTGCGCCCGCCGCACGCCTCGATGGTCTCGATCACGCGGCGCGCGGTGGAGTCGATGAAGGCCGGGTCGTTCGGCTCGGGCAACTCCTCCGCCGGTGGCACCACCAGCATCGCCTGGCGCGCGAAGTCGAACGGG
>JAMFST010001042.1 GCA_026225435.1 Labilithrix luteola | reverse complement strand
GGGATCAACCGGGCGTCGCCCAGGCGTTGGCCGATGGTGTCCCCTATGCGCGTGTCTCCTCGCTCGGTGTCGGTGAGGCCTGGCCCGATCGCGGCGGCGATCACGGCTGGGGAGGCGGACCGTGCGCGCTCTTCGTCCGCGACGACTCCCCCTGGCTCGTCGAGCTGGCCAACGCGGTCGCCGCGGGGCTCGCTCGCCCGGGGCACGAGGTGGTGACCCGCCCGGTGCCCGCCGCGGAGCTCGCCCACCGGCGCGAGACCCGCGGCTTCTCGCTCGCCCTCGACGTCGCCCGTCCGCTGCTCTTCTCCGCCGGCTCCCCCGCGGCCACCAGCCCCGCCGAAGCACGCGCCGAGGCGACGCTCGCGGCGCTCGTCGGTCTCACCACCGCCGACGATCCGCGCATCGCCGAGGGGCTCGGTCGTCACCCGCCGCGCCTCGCCGACGGCCACGCGCGCGTGCTCACCCGGACCACGCGCGTCGGGGTGGTCGCCGAGATCCGCGCCCAGGGGGGGCGCGCCGCCGATCTCGTCCTCCCCACCTCGGCCGCCGGCGCAGGGCTCGACCTCGGCGCGGCCTACCGCCAGCGCGTGGGCAGCTGATGCGCCTCGCGAGCCGCCTGGTGCTGGCGTTCACCGCCTCCGGTCTGGCCTGCATCGCCGGTCTCGGCCTCTTCGTCCGCGAGGACCGCGGCAACCTCGAGACCCAGCGCTTCGAGCGCGAGGCCGATCTCGCCTGTACGAATGTCCGGCAAGAGCTGATGCGCCAGGGGGAGGCGGATCGCAAGCTGGTGGGCGGCGCCTGTCGCTCGGGCGAGCTGGCCGATCGCGTGGCCGTGTCGATCGAGCGCTCCGGGGAGGCGGCCGGGATGGAGCTCGGCTGGCGAGAGAGCGTCCGCCAGGAGCGCGACGCCTTCGGCCTCGACGAGCTCACCTTGCTCACCGTCGACGGCCGGGTGATCGGCGCGGACCCCCCGCGGCTCGCCGATCTGCCGCGCGCCGACGTCGCCGCCAGCCTGAGCACCCTCAGCGGAAAGGCGGGCCTCCGCGCGAGCGCACCGGCCGCGCTGGTCACCTCGTGCATCCGCCCGATCGCCGCGCGCGCCACCGGCGTCGGCTTCCTCGCGGCGCGCGATCTCGACCCGCTCTTGCGCCGCGTCTCGACGGGCCTCGGGGTCATCGTGCGCGCCGGCAACCCGCTGCCGGTCGATCTCGATCACCTCGAGCGCGCCTGTCCGGTCGACGATGGTGCCGGGACCGTGCTCCCGCTCACCGTGGTGAAGGACAAGGGGGAGCTCAAGGAGAGCCTCTCGACGCTCGATCACGCGGTCGTCTCGGCGGCGCTGGTGTCCGCCGCGCTGGCGCTCATCCTCGCCATCTTCCTCTCGCGCCAGCTGGGGAGGCCGCTCGCCGAGCTCGCCGCCGAGGCGCGCAAGGTGGCCGACGGCGAGGCGCGCCCCCTGCGGGTGAAGGGGAGCGGCGAGATCGCCGATCTGGCCTCGGCGTTCGCCACCATGCTCGACGACCTCGCCGCTACTCGCCGGCGCCTCGCCGCCACCGATCGCGTCGCCGCCTGGCGCGAGGTGGCGCGCCGCGTGGCGCACGAGGTGAAGAACCCGCTCGCCCCCATCCGCGCCGCCGTCGAGACCTTGCGCCGCCTGCGCGCGCGCAACGATCCGGCCTTCGACGAGTACTTCGACGAGGCGACGCGCACCGTCCTCGACGAGGTGCACCGCATCGCCGGCATCGTCACCGAGTTCACCCGCTTCGCCCGGCTCCCTGCCCCCAAGCCGACGCCGGTGGACGCGCTCGATCTGGTGCAGACGGTTCTCCGCCGCGAGCAGGCGCGCGCCGGCGCGGTGAGCTTGTCGTACGAGGTTGTGTCCCAGCAGACGAACGGCGACGTCGGCCCGCTGCGCGCCGATCGCGATCAGATCACGCAGATCCTCGTCAACCTGGTGCAGAACGCCATCGAAGCCCTGCGCGACACGACGACGCCCGGCGGCGGCGACATCCTCGTCGTCCTCGGCGGCGACCGTGTCCATTTGACCATCACGGTGGAGGACTCCGGCCCGGGGATCCACGCCGACTTCGCGCCGCGCCTCTTCGAGCCCTACGCCACCACCAAGAGCAGCGGCACCGGCCTCGGGCTGGCCATCGCCCAGCGCATCGCCACCGATCACGGCGGCGAGCTCTCCTTCGCCGGCACCTCTCGCCTCGGCGGCGCGGCCTTCCGTCTCTCGCTCCCGCGCGAGGGACCGCCGATTGACTCGGAGCGCGCGCGCGAGAACAACCAACTTTGACGCCCGTCTTTGACCGCGCGGATTGTCCCGCGTAAGTTCGGTCATTGATGGTGCGCAAGAAGACGACGGCCAGCCGGGCTGCCAGCGCGCCTCTCGCGCCCCTCAATCGCCGTGGAAGCCCCGAAGCGATCGAGAAGCGCGTCGCCGCGCGTCTCTTCAACGACGTCCTCGGTGGTGGCCGGGCCAGCGCGGGAAAGCTCGATGGCCGCACGGAAAAGCGTCGCCAGCGGCTGCTGCGCGAGCTGGAGCTGGGCACCCAGGTGCAGGTCGGTTCGACGCCTTCCGGAGGCGCCGGCTCCGGCAGATCGTCGCGCGAGCTCAAACCGCTCGACGTGCTCCAGCGCGTGCAGCAGCTCCTCGATCTGGGCGAGCCGCTCGCCTCGATCCGCAAGGCGGTGAAGGTGAAGAAGCCGCAACCCGCGGCCGACGGGGTCATCGACGTCGTCGAACGGCTGCACAAAGCCTATTCTTTCCGCCCCGAGGTCTACCGCTTCGTCGGCATCGGCGAGGACGTGCTCCGCTCGGCCGGCGTGCTCGAGAGCGAAGGGAAGCGACGCCGCCGGTGACTTGGGGCGAGCTGTGGTAAGCCGCCTGGCCGATGCGCCTCCTCCAGCCCGCCCGCCTCGCCGCTGCCCTCGTGGGGCTCGCCGTGCTCGCGTCCGCCAGGAGCCCGCACGCCGCGGTCGACGCTGCCGAGCAAGCGCGTCGTGACGCCGTGGTGGCGCGCGCCGGCACCCGCACGGCGACCGTCGGCCAGCTCGAGAACCTCCTGGCGGTCATCCCGCGCTACCAGCTGCTCGACTCGTTCGGCACCACGCCGGACGCCATCCGTCACAAGCTGCTCGACACCGTCGTCGTCCCCGACATGCTCTATTCGGACGGCGCCGAGGACCGGAAGCTCACCGACAACCCGGACATCGCACGCCGCCTGCTGACCGCGCGCGCTGAGGCCACCGAGCGCGCCATCGAGAAGGGCTTCGGCCCGACCAGCAACATCCCGGTGAGCGACCTCCGCGCCTACTTCGATTCGCACAAGGAGCAGTTCGAGGCACCGATCAAGATCGGCCTGTGGCGCATCCTGTGCGCGACGCAGGACGAGGCGCGCCTGGTGCTCGCCGAGGCGCAGAAGGACGGCGATCCGAAGCACTACGGCCAGCTCGCGCGCGAGCACAGCCGGGACAAGGCGACGAGCGAGCGCGGGGGCGATCTCGGCCTCATCATCGCCGACGGGACGTCCAGCGAGACCGGGCTCAAGGTCGACCCGGCGCTCTTCGCCGCAGCGGCGAGGGTGAAGGACGGCCAGTTCGTCCCCGAGCCGGTGCCCGAGCAGGGGATGTTCGCCGTCGTCTGGCGGCGCGGGACGCTCCCCGAGCGGCACCAGACCTTCGAGCAGGCGTCCCCGCAGATCCGCGAGCAGCTCGCCAAGCAGCGCTTCAAGGACGCGGTCACCAAGCTCACCGCCGATCTGCGCGCCGCCCACGTGCACGATCTGAACGAGTCGGCCATCGACGGCCTGGAGATCGACACCGAGTCGACCGAGATCCTCGGCAAGCGCCGCCCGGGTCAGGCCGCGCCGATCACCCAGATCGGCCAGCGCCCCTCGGGGAGCGCCATGCCGTCGCCGCGCATCTCGCCCGCGCTGCCCCGCCTGCACGAGGGACCGCCGACGAACATGCCGATGATGCCGGGCCACCCGGCCTCGCCGCCTCCGGCCGCGTCGACGCGGTAGCCGGCGGCGCCGCGCTCAGCGGATCGGATCGCT
>JAMFST010001041.1 GCA_026225435.1 Labilithrix luteola | reverse complement strand
CATCGAGGTCACGTTGATGATGTGCCCCTTCCTGCGCGCGCGCAGGTGCGGGAGCACGGCCTTGATCATCGCGACGGCGCCGAAGAAGTTCACCTCCATCTGCTGGCGCAGCTCCTCGAGCGACGACTCCTCGACCGTGCCTTCGTGCCCGTAGCCGGCGTTGTTCACCAGCACGTCGACCGGGCCGCTCTCCTTCTCGACCTGGTCCACGAAGGCGGCCACCTCGTCGGTCTGGGTGACGTCGAGCAGCCGCCCGAACGAGCGGCCCGGCGCGAGCGCGGTGAAGGCGGCCAGCTCGCTCTCCTTGCGCAGGGTGCCGATCACCTTGTGCCCGGCGGCGAGCGCCCCCTCGGCGAAGGCGCGACCGAGGCCGGTGCTGACGCCGGTGATGAGGAAGGTGTGAGGTGTCTTCGGCGTGGCGGTCGTCGTGGTCATGGCGCTCACCGTACGGCGTCACGGGCGCTCTGACAGCGAGGGAATGCGACACGGACTCGTAAGGTGTATCTTCACGATACGGCATGCGCAGCACCACCCTCGACGGCCTTCCCCACTTCGTCGCCGTCGCCCAGCAAGGCAGCTTCGCCTCCGCCGCCATCCGGCTCGGCGTCTCCCCGTCCGCGGTCAGCCAGGCGGTCGGCAACCTGGAGCGTCGCCTCGGGACCACCTTGTTCAACCGCACCACCCGCAGCGTGGCGCTCACCGAGGCCGGCGCGCGCTACCTCGAACGGGTCACGCCGGCGCTGCAGGAGCTCGAAGGGGCGGAGGAGGAGATCGGCGTCTCCGCGCAGGCCCGCCCTCGCGGCACGCTGCGCCTCAACGTGGTGCGCGGCGGCTACATGACCGTGCTCCAGCCGCTGCTCGCGCGCTTCATGGCGGCCTATCCGGAGATCGAGATCGAGCTGTTCGTCGACTACGGCATGGCCGACGTGGTGCGCGACGGCTTCGACGCCGGCATCCGCTTCGGCGACGTCGTCGCCCGCGACATGGTGCGGGTCAACGCCGGCCCCCCGCTGGAGGCGTTCGTGCTCGCCTCACCGGCCTACCTGGCGGGGCGAAAGCTCCCGCGTCACCCGCGCGATCTCCTCGAGCACGAGTGCGTGCGCTACCGCGACACGCCGAGCGGCGTCATCGAGCGCTGGGACTTCGCCAAGGGGGGCGAGGTTCTGCAGCTGTCGGTCAGTGGGCGCCTGGTGACCAACGACTCGGCGACCCTGGTGCAAGCCGCGCTCGACGGGCTCGGCGTCGTCTACATGATCAACGGGTACGTCGAGGAGCTCATCGAGCGGGGGCACCTGGTCCGCTTGCTCGAGAGCTGGAGCCCGCCGCTGGCGAGCTTCGCCCTCTACTACCCCGATCGGAAGCGCGTGCCGCCGAAGCTGCGCGCGCTGCTCGACTTCCTGCGCAGCGAGCGAGCACCGGCGCGCCCGTCGACCGAGGCGGTGCTCCGCGTCGGCGTCAGCGCCCCCACAACGCGTCGGCGGGGCCGGGGCGCTTCCGCACGGCCGCGAGATCCTTGACGGAGATCGCCGTGCCGTCGGCGCCAGCCCCCTGGTAGGCGTGCGGCAGGCTGTCGAAGACCGAGACGCGCAGCCCGTCCTTGCCGAGCGAGAAGTCCGGCGAACCGGCGCTGAAGGCGTCGTCGACCATCCCCTTCACCTCGGCACCGACGTCCGGCTGCAGGCTCGCCACGAGCCGCGTCTTGCAGAGGTCCAGACCGGCGGGCGTGATCACCTCGGAGAGCGCGATGGTCCGCCCCGAGGGGAGCGCGTAGTTGGTGGTGACGACCGCGTAGCTCGGGTGCGCCGCGCCGAAGGCGAGCTGGTTCACGGTCTGCTGCACGCTGAGCACCCCCGAACCGTTGGTGACGATCTTGTACGACTCCTGCAGCTGGAACGGCTCCTCGCACGCCGCGAGATCCTCGACGGCGCTCTTCTGCAGCTGCCGGTCGACCGCGAGCTCCTGCGCCGCCGGGCTGACCGCGCCGAGCAGATCCGGGTAAGCGATGTCCACGTCGCAGACCGCCTCCTGCGACCACATCGTCTTGTCGAACGGCCTGATCGGCTTCAGCTTCGCCTTCTTCTTCCGCTCCACGATCGTCACCGGAGCGCCCGGCGCGCTGCGCACCGGATCGAGGTGGACCGGCAGCGACCTCGTCGTGTCCGGGTTCGACCAGGTGCCCTCGAGCGCGCCGCTCACCGCGAGCTGCCCGTCGAACATGCCGGTCGGGTGCCCCTTGCTCGCCTCGTCGAGGTGCACGACGCCGGCTGCGCTCACCGTCCCGTGCAGCTGCAGATCCTCGATCGACGGCACGTAATAGTACGTCCCCTCGAGGGTTCCCGCGCGGTTCACCAGGTGCATCACGATGGCGTGCTTGCCGTCGAGCGTGCCGCGGAAGGCGCCCGCGAAGGTGCTCGAATCGACGGGCGCAGT
>JAMFST010001040.1 GCA_026225435.1 Labilithrix luteola | reverse complement strand
GGCTCGGCGCCGACACCCCGCTGGGCATCCCCGGTGAATCCGGCCCCGGCGTCCTCGGCGCGACGGCGTGGATCGAGCGGATG
Organism: Labilithrix luteola; assembly: GCA_026225435.1. Taxonomy (GTDB): domain Bacteria; phylum Myxococcota_A; class Polyangia; order Polyangiales; family Polyangiaceae; genus JAMFST01. Next base: position 2,371 of record JAMFST010001040.1, on the reverse strand, counting down.
AAGCTGCAGCCCGCGAGCGACGCGCCTCCGCTCGGTCGGGTGATCGTCATCGGCGGCGGCAACACCGCCATCGACGTCGCCCGCGAGTGCGCCCAGCTCGGCGCCCGCGAGATCACCATGGCCTACCGCCGCGGCGCCGAGGCGATGAGCGCGTACTCCCACGAGCTGGACGCCGGCCGCAAGGAAGGCGTGCGCATCGTCCATCACGCGCAGCCGGCGGAGATCCTCCGCGCGGCCGGCGACGGCACCCACGCCGAGGGGCGCGTGATCGGCGTCCGCTTCAACGTCACGGATGGCGCCCAGCCAGGCGCCGGCGGCGCGACCGGCGAGGCCTTCGACATTCCCGCCGACCTCGTGGTCCTCGCCATCGGTCAGGCCAAGCTGAAGGCGCTCTTCGCCGGCCTCCCCGGCGTCGCCCTCGACGATCGCGGTCGCGTGGTCACTGACGCCGCCACCGGACGCACCGGTCATCCGCGCGTCTACGCCGGCGGCGACTGCGTCAACGGCGGCAAGGAAGTGGTCAACGCCGTCGCCGACGGCCGCGACGCCGCGCGCGCCATGAACGCGCTCTTCGCGGCGAGCACCTGAGGACTCACCATGGCCGATCTTTCCATCGATTTTGCCGGCATCAAGAGCCCCAACCCGTTCTGGCTCGCCTCGGCACCGCCGGCCAACACCGGCGAGCAGGTGATGCGCGCCTTCGACGCCGGCTGGGGCGGTGCGGTGTGGAAGACGCTGGGCGATCCCATCGTCAACGTCTCGAGCCGCTTCGGCGGCGTCGACTGGGCCGGGCAGAAGATGATGGGGTTCAACAACATCGAGCTCATCTCCGACCGTCCGCTGCAGGTGAACCTCGACGAGATGGCGGCGGTGAAGAAGCGCTTCCCCGATCGCGCGCTCATCGCCTCGCTGATGACCGAGACGAAGGAGGACTGGCGCGTCCTCATCCGCCGGGTCGAGGACACCGGCTGCGACGGCCTCGAGCTGAACTTCGGCTGCCCCCACGGCATGTGCGAGCGCGGCATGGGCTCATCGGTCGGCCAGGAGCCGAAGCTGCTGGAGGAGATCACCAGCTGGGCGAAGGAGTTCAGCAAGACCAAGGTCCTGGTGAAGCTCACCCCGAACATCGGGGACATCACCGAGCCGGGCGAGGCGGCGACGCGTGGCGGAGCGGACGGCCTGTCGCTCATCAACACCATCAAGAGCCTCGTCGGCATCGACCTCGATCGCATGGTGCCGCTGCCGCGCGTCGGCTCGCGCTCGTCCAACGGCGGTTACTGCGGCCCGGCGGTGAAGCCGATCGCGCTCCACATGGTGGCGCAGCTGGCGAAGAACGAGGCCACCCGCGGCGTGCCCATCAGCGGCATCGGCGGGATCTCCACCTGGCGCGACGCCGCCGAGTTCGTCGCCCTCGGCTCGACCAGCCTGCAGGTGTGCACCGCGGTCATGCACTACGGCTTCCGCATCATCGACGACCTCGTCGACGGCCTGTCCAAGTTCCTCGATTCGCGCGGGATGAAGTCGATCAACGAGCTGCGCGGCCAGGCGCTCGCCGGCTTCGTCGACTGGGGTGAGCTCGATCTGTCGTACAAGCTGATCGCCAAGATCGACCCCGAGCTGTGCATCGGCTGCCAGCTCTGCGTGACCGCCTGCCACGACGGCGCCCACCAGTGCATCTTCACCGGCCCCGAGGACAAGGCGCGCCCGCCGCACGCCCACAGCCACGGCCTGGCCCAGGCGCCCAAGCCGCTGCCGATCGGCAAGCTCGCCGGCGCCCGCGTCCCCTGGGTCGACGAGCCGGAGTGCGTCGGCTGCAACCTGTGCCAGCTGGTCTGCCCGGCGCCCGGTTGCATCACCATGGCCGAGGTGCCCAACGGCCCCCCGGAGACGTGGAACGATCGCACAGCGGCCGGCAAGACGCGGATTCCGGGCGGGATTCACGATTGATTGTTGCTCCACAATCATTGTGCGGTCACAATGATTGTGGATGTACAACGAATCCAAGCTGGTGCCGCCAGAACGGCCCGTTCGCCCGTACCTGGTCCTCGCGACCTGCTGCCTCAGCCTGTTCATGGTGTCGATGGATGTCACCATCGTGAACGTGGCGCTCCCGTCGATCCGCGCCGACCTCCACGCCAGCGTCGGCGGCCTCCAGTGGTCGCTCGACGGCTACACGGTGACCGTCGCCAGCTTCCTCCTCCTCGCCGGCTCGGTCGCTGACCGCATGGGGCGCCGCCGCACCTTCCAGGCGGGCCTCATCCTCTTCAGCGTCGGCTCGCTGCTCTGCAGCCTGGCCCCGTCGACGCCGGCGCTCGTCGCCTCCCGCATGGTGCAGGCGCTGGGCGGCGCGATGCTCAACCCGGTGGCCATG
>JAMFST010001039.1 GCA_026225435.1 Labilithrix luteola | reverse complement strand
GTTTTGCCTCCCCTTCCGGTGCCGGCGCGGTCGGACCTTGCGAGCCGACCGTGCGCACGTGGAAGGTGCGGTAGCGCTTCTTGTCCGGCAGCCCGTCACGCAGCGCGACGATCGCCCCCACGGTGTCTCCGCCGCCGAGATGGGAGATGTCGCAGCACTCGATCCGCCGCGGCAAGGTCGGCAGCCGGAGCCGCTCCTGCAGCTGCGCGAGCCGCTCCTCGACGTCGTCCGACGAGCGCCGCTTCTCGCCGAAGGCGTGGCGCGCGTTGTCCATCGCCATGGTCACCAGGTCCACCCGCGGACCGCGCCGCGGATGGATGAGGAGCACCTTGTGCCCGGCGCGGTCGCACAGCGCCTCGCGGATTCCCTCCTCGCCTTCGACGTCGACCGGCACGATGATCTCGCGCGGGATGGGCACGTAGGCGGGCGCCTCCTCCCCATCGGCTCCGGCTGGCTCGGCGTCGGGCAGGTAGTGCTGCGAGAGGAAGGCGGCGACCAGCTCGTCGTCGGGGATCTCGGCGTTGCGGATGGAGAAAGTCGCCACGTCGGCCAGCTTGCCGTTGCGGATGTACAGGAGTGCGAGCTCGGCGACGTCCGCCTCGCGGAACAGGCCGAGGACGTCGCGGTCGAGCGTGTCGACGGAGACGACCCGCTGCTCCTGGCGCACTGCCTGGATCGCCTTCAGCTGATCGCGGTACACCGCCGCGAGCTCGAAGCGCAGCTGCGTCGCCGCGTCGCGCATGCGATCGCCCAGCTCGCGCGAGAGCTCGTCGTGGCGGTTGTCGAGGAACTTCTCCACCGCGTCGACCTGCTCGTCGTACCAGCCCTTGTCGACCTCGTAGACGCACGGCGCCGGGCAGCGCTTGATCTGGTACTGCAGGCACGGCCGCTTCCGCTGGCTCATCTCCAGATCGGTGCAGGTGCGCAGCTGGAAGTGCTTGTTGATCAGGTGCAGCGTGCGGCGCGCCGAGGTGGCCGTGTGGTACGGGCCGAAGAAGCGGACCCCCTTCTGCGCGTCGCTCTGCGACGGCTTGCGCACGACCGACAGGCGGGGCCAGGCGTCCTTCACGGCCAGGCGGATCGACAGGTACTCCTTGTCGTCCCGCAGCTTCACGTTGAAGCGCGGGTGATGCTCCTTGATGAGCGTGTTCTCCAGCATCAGCGCCTCCTTCTCCGATCCGACGACGATGACGTCGAGGTCGCCGAGGAGGCGCGGCAGGTGCGCGATGAAGGCGCGGGTGTCGTTCTGCGAATTCTGGAAGTAGCTGCGGACGCGGGCGCGCAGGCTCTTGGCCTTGCCGACGTAGATGACCGTCCCCTTCTTGTCCTTGAAGAGGTACACGCCCGGCTGCACCGGCAGGTGCTCGAGCTTCTCGAGGACCGATTCGGGCAGCATGGTCAGAGCGTCCGGCTCACGCCGTCAGGAGTTGACGTTGAGGATCCCGCGCTGCGCTCGGGAAGCCATGACCGCGGTCATGAAGCGGTCGTAGAGCGCGCGCTCCGGCGGCAGGCCGAGGATGGTGGTGACCGGCGCGGCGGGATCGCTGGCGGTGATGACCAGGCGCGAGACGCCCAGCATGCGGTCCATGGCCGTCTGGCGGAACTCGACGTCCTTGATGCGCCACAGCTCGAGGGTGTCGATCTTCTTCGAGACGATGCCGGTCTCGCTCTCGAGGCGCTTGGTGGTGAGCTTCCACCAGTGCGAGCGCTTGCGCAGCGACACGCGCACGAGGAAGAAGATGCCGATCAGAAGCGGCGCCGTGATCCAGCCCCAGATGGTCTCCGTGCCCCAGGCGCGCCAGCTCGGGTGACCTTCCCACAAGGTCTCCTCGCCGACCGCCAGCGGACCGCCGATCGGCTCGGCGAGGGGCACGATGTCCATCCGCTCGTTCACGAGATGCCGACGCTCTTGTACAATTGGTCGAGCGCCTCGTCGATCTTGCCGACGTCCGTGCCGCCTGCTTGCGCCATGTCCGGGCGACCGCCGCCGGAGCCGCCGACCACCGCGGCCGCCGCCTTCACCAGGTCCCCGGCCTTGAACTGGCCGAGCAGGCCCTTGGACACGGTGCAGACGAGCGCCACCTTGCCG
>JAMFST010001038.1 GCA_026225435.1 Labilithrix luteola | reverse complement strand
TCCGCGCGAGCTGCTGGCCCGGGTGCGCGCGGCGCTCGAGTCGTTCCGCCTGCGCCGCAAGCTGGAGGCGCAGCGGCGCGACCACGTGGCCATGCTGGTCCACGATCTGCGGCACCCGCTCAGCTCGCTCGGCCTGATCGCCGAGCTGCTCGACGCCGACGACGTGCCCGTCGAGGAGCGGCGCGCCTCCGTGCAGACCATCCGCGCCCTGTGCGGCGACATGGCGCTGCTGGTGGACGGCGTCCTGGCGGCGAGCCGGCTCGAGGCGGGCGTGTTCCACGTCGAGCCGCGGCTCGTCAGCGTGGGGGAGCTGGTGGACCGCACGCTCTCGGCGTTCAAGCCGCTCGCCGAGCGCAAGCGCATCCGCTTCACCTTCGAGGGCTCGCGCGAGCAGCAGGTCGACGCCGACGTGGTGAAGCTGCGCCAGGCGATCGACAACCTGGTGGCCAACGCCTTCAAGTTCACCCCCAAGGACGGAAAGATTCGCCTGCGCGTGGCGCGAGCAAGCTCGGCCGGATTGACCGCGCCGCCGGGAGCGACGCCGGCCGACGGGATCGAGGCGGTCGGCTCCCCCAGCGGCTCGCACCCGGTGTCGGCCCCCGGCGGGCCCCGCCCGGTGGTCATCGAGATCTCCGACAGCGGCCCGGGAATCGCCGAGGCGGAGCGGTCGACCATCTTCGACCGCTACCGCCAGGGCTCGGGCGGAAGGGCTGCCGGAGGTGCCGGGCTCGGCCTGGCGATCGCCCGCGGCATCGCCGAAGCGCATGGCGGATCCCTGCGGGTGACCTCCGGCGAGCTCGGAGGCGCAACGTTCCGAATGGAAATCCCCAGCCGCTCCTGACGGAGTGCCTCCAGACGCCACTCGGTCCTTGACACTTGAGGCGCCGCGTCTAGGATGCGCCCCCTCTCTTTCGAAGGAACACGAAGTGGCCAATCATCCGTCCGCCGAGAAGCGCAACCGCCAGCGAATCAAGCGAACCATCCGCAACCGCGCGGTGAAGAGCGCCGTGCGTTCCCTGGTCAAGACCGTGCGCTCTGCTGTCGCCGGTCAGGACAAGGCTGCCGCCTCGACTGCCCTCAAGGCCGCCATCGTCGCTCTCGACAAGGCCGCCACCAAGGGGGCCCTCCACGTGAAGGCCGCCTCGCGCACCGTCTCCCGCCTGTCTGCCCAGGTTCACAAGCTCGGTAGCTGAGGCCTGACGAACTGCGGTTTTTCCCACGCCTAGGCTCAGCCTGATCCCGCGCCCGTGACCGAGAGCTCTCGAGAAACGGGCGGGGCTGCGAGCGAAGGCGTGGCTCAGCAGCGTGGCCTGGTGGCCAAGCTCCTTCGGCCCTTCGCCGAGGTGAAGTCGGAAGAGGTCGGCGGCGCCGTGATGATGGCGCTGGCCGTCTTCCTGCTGCTGACCGGTTATTACCTGCTCAAGACGGCCCGCGAGCCGCTCATCCTCCTCGAGAAGGACGGCGGGGCGAACGTGAAGGCCTATGCGGCGGCCGGCCAATCGGCGCTGCTGATGCTGGTCGTGCCCGGCTACGCGTACCTCGCGCAGAAGGTCGGCCGCGCCCGGCTGCTGACCACCATCTACCTGTTCTTCGCCATCAACCTGGCGATCTTCGCCTTCCTCACCCACACGGGGAGCGCCATCGGCGTCGTCTTCTATCTGTGGGTCGGCATCTTCAACGTCACGGCGGTCTCCCAGTTCTGGAGCTTCGCCAACGACATCTACACGCCGGAGCAGGGCAAGCGGCTCTTC
>JAMFST010001037.1 GCA_026225435.1 Labilithrix luteola | reverse complement strand
CTCGCCGACGTGGTCCGCGGCGAGCTCGTGGCCATTCGCTACGGGCGACGCCCCACGCCCGTGCCGGACCTGGTGAGCAAGCGGCTCTTCGCCGAGCAGCTGGTCCCGGTCACCTCACCTGGACGCGCCGCCTCGCTCGAGGGGCGAAGCTTCTTCGACCTACCGCTGCTGTCCGCGGGGGCGCTCGCGTCGAACGAACGCGGTGACGTCGATTGGACCGCCTGGAGCCGGGCGACGGGTCGCTCGCTGCCCACATCGGTTAAGTTTCGCCGCCTGCGCGACTACCAGCGCGTCCTCGAGAGCGCGCAGGCGGGGCAAGGTGTGGCCATGGGGCGGCTCTCGCTCATGCAATCCCGCATCGCCGCGGGGTCACTGGTGCGCGTCGGCGAGGAGGTCGACGCCGGCACGCAGCACCGCTTCGTCTGTGGCGCGGTGTCGTGGGAGCGTCCGATCGTCCAGGCGTTCTATCGGTGGCTGGCTCGCGAAGCCCGTCGAGGGTGAGTTTTTCGCCGCGCGAGCGGGCAAAAACCTCGTTTGCCCTGCCTCCTCCGGCGACGCACGGTGCCCATATGTCGCTCCGCCTTCCGCTCGCTCGCTTCGCTCCCAGCGCGCTCCTCGCGCTCATCACCGTCCTCGTCGGCTGCGCGCGAGTCGCCGCGCCCACACGCGCGACGTCTCCCGAGGAGGTGGTGCGCGGATTCTTCGCCGCCGTGCGCTCCGGCGCAGCCCCTGATTCCGCGATGGAGTACCTCGCGCCGCGCGTGCTCGCCCACCAGCTCGACTCCGAAGCTCTGGAGACCGTGGAGAGAGACCCGGCGACGTACGCAGCCCACGTGCGGGAGATGCAGGCGACGTACGGCGCCTTCGTGCTGCAGCTCGACGAGCTCTTCGCGTCGGGCGATCGGGTCTACGTTCGCTGGCGCCAGCTCGGTCACCATCGCGCACCCATCGACGGCTTCGCGCCCACGGGCAAACCGCTGACGGAGCTCGCGAGCGCCGTCTATCGCGTCGAGAACGGGCGCATCTCCGAATATTGGATCCAGATCGATCGCGCGGGCTTGCGCGCCCAGCTCGAAGCCGGGGTGGAACGCCCGGCACGCTGAGCGGACGGCACAAATGGAAAGAGCCCCGGGCGCCGAAGCGAAACGCTTCAAAGGCCGAAGACTTCAGGGTAGCGACGGCGCACGTCGGTGATTAGCCGGTCGCGTGTGACAGTACCGCCGAAGCGCGCGCGATCGCAGGGAGCAAACGCGCGCACGAGGTGGTCGAGGCCGATCACATGCTCGCGGACGCGGTCGCACCAGATCGGGTCGTCGGGAGCCGGCCGCGCCAGGAGGGCATCGAGTGATTCTACCCGCGACGCCTTCTCGAAGATCGCTTCGGGGGTCACCCGGCGCAGGCAAACGGCGTAGTCGCCGTCCAGGTACGCTTCCCACTCCCGGGCGACGCGCTCGACGCCGGTCGTGGCTCCGGCGGCCCGGGCGGCGCCCACGAAGCGCGTGCGGAACATGTCGGCAAGGGCGTCGGCGCCTCCGGCTTCGTCGAGGAGGGCGAAGTGGTCTCGCGGCACCATCTCGGTCCCGTCGTCGAGCAGGTAGCTTGCGCCCGGCCAGCGGCGCGCCGCGATCTCGCGACGCGCGTCGGCGAGGGTGCAGCGCCCGGAGCAGGCCTCGGCCAGGGGGACGTAGGAGGCGCGAATGTAGCGGAGGTCCTCGGGGCCGAGGGGACCGTAGGTGCGGACCGGCGGGGACGAATGGGGAGCGGAGGGACGAGCCATCGGGCCACCCTAGCGACCCGAAGCGAGCGAATGCTGCGATGCTCGGCGAAGTGTCAGCCGAGCAGCGACGCTCCCCGACTTTTTTCGCAACATCTCGGCGCGTGCTCGTGCCGATAAGAAGGAGGGTCGCGTAGTCATGAGAGAGGAAGAGCTTGGGAGCGCATCGCGAATGCTCGTTCTTTCGCGCGCGCATGTGCTCGGAGACGTCGCCTCTGCGCTGCGTGAGCACGTGGCTCGATTTGGCGAAGAGGCGCTCTCGCGTGAGGCGCAGGAGGAGAAGGCGCGCGATGCGGCCCTCGTGAGCGATTCGGCCCTGGTCACGTACGAAGGTGCATGGCGGCGTCGACTCACACGGCTTCAGCAGACGAGCCCCGCGCGGTGGCGGGTTCACGGTTGGTCCGATGAGGAAGTGAGAGACGAGCTGCTGCTGCGACTGCTTGCGGCGCTTCGTGGCGACGATGGTGACGCGCGAAACGCCGATCTCCGGCCGGGGCGCGAGTGGGCGCTCACGCTGCTGTCGCGGGAGCGTCGTGCGCTCTCGCGAAGCTTCCGTTTGCGCGTGATACCCACCGATACGTTCACCTCGGTGGATCGCGCGGCGCTGTCCGATGAGGTGCTAATGGCGGAGGAATCGCAGGCGCTCCTTCGGAGAGCCACGGAGTGCGCGGAGGCGGCGCTCAGCGCACCGCAGCGAAGATGGCTCAGCGCCATGAAGATGTCGGCGAACGCGGGCGCCTTCTTCGAATCGAGCGGGCGGCTCAATCTGTCCGCGGCGTCGCGGATGCTCGAAAAGAATCGATCATCGGCAACGCGCGCTTTCGAGGAGCTGTCACGCCACTTCGCGCGGGAGCTTCGGAAGGCATCGAAGTGAACGCCGGGGCCAAGGCCCGAAGTCGCGCCCGAGCCTCTGCTTCGAGCGCGTCGATGTCGAGTGCAGCAAGCGACGCGGGCGAGTGTGGCGCGCAGAGCTTCGCGAAGGTCGCATCGTCCGCCGGGATGAGAGAGCGCGCGCAAGCGACCGAGAACAAGTTCATGAGCGCGTGCACGCGCACCAGCACGCGAAACGCTTCCAAGATCGCCTCACGAGCTTCTGCGCCATCGCGCCAGGAGCAACCCGGAAAGATTTGGGTCACGATTCGCTGCCCAGCTCCGTTGCAATCGTAGGCGTTGCACCCCCGCTGACCGATCGCCGCGAGCTCCGCGTGAATGGCGCACGTGCTTGTGGCAGCGAGATGACGGCAGGGGATGTCTGCGGATTTATCGAAGGCGAAAGATTCGCTCGTATCGAAGGGGAGCGCGACGCAGCAGAGCCCGTCGCAACGAGAACAATCGCCCGTGAGCCATCCCATGAAAGAGAGGCGGCGGCGCGACGGGAATGTTGCGCGTTCATTGGCACCATGATCACCGAAGGCCGTTCTAAGCCAAGGACGGGAGTCGCGCCGTCCCCGCTCTGGGCTGACGGACGCTCGCTCAGATCATCCACTGCCCGTGGACGATTCCCACCAGCCACGACGTCGCCGCGGTCTTCTGCGAAGACGAGCCGCGAGCTCTGCATCGCCGTCATCACCTCCGTGCTCGACGCCGCGCAACGCGAGCAGCTCGCCGCGCGGATCGAAGCAGGCCCCCCGACCCCGTGAGGAATCAGGCGCCGGCGCGATAGCGCTGAAGCTGCGCGGGGTCGAGCTCGATCACCAGGAGCGTGTCGTCGGAATCGGCGGTGCGCTCCACAACTTCGCCGCTAGGCCCCCACACGCCACTGAGCCCACATGAGGCGTGGCCTCCGGTGGTCCCGGCGTGGTTCGCTAACGCTGAGAACATCCGGTTGTCCATGGCGCGCGCCCCGAACTGCAGATCGCTCCGGCGCTCCTCGCCCTGGTCGTACAGCGCCGAACCGACGTAGACATCGGCCCCGTCCCTGGCGGCGTTCGCGGCGTGCTCCGGGCGTGAAACGTCCAAGCAGATCCCGATCCCCATCTTCCAGCCTTTGATGTCGAACGGCGCGAGCGGTGCGCCAGCGCGAAAGAGATTCCGCCGACTATGTTTCGATCGCCGGAGCGACAAAATCCTATGCACCTCAATCCGGACCACTACTTGCAAACCGATGCCGGCCGGGTCTTCACGGCCGAACGCAACACCGCGGCTTGGGAGCGTTTGTATGCTGACTTGTCCGCGGCGCTCAAGGAACGCCCGCGACGGATCGTGATGGTCGTCGGCGTCCAAGGCGCGGGAAAATCCACATGGACCAGCAAATGTACGTCGGAGCCGAGCGATACGATCTACGTCGATTCGACATTTGCAACCGTGACTCGCCGCTCACGGGTCATCGAGATTCTTTGAGCCGCCGTCGCTCTCGGAAGGGTTTCACGAGGTGGCAATCATCGACGATGACTCCAATTGGGTTCAGCGTTGGTGATACTGGATCGCGCCGGCGTTCACACCGAGGAGACGAAGCGGCTCTTCATGGTCACAGGTGCTTCACCAGCGTGGCCAGCTGCGGCGCATCGGTGCCCGTGCTGCTCGGCTCGATGCTGTACATGTACGTCCCCCACCACGGCCCGGCCGACCAGTAGGTCCAGCCGGCGAAGACATCGCGGTTCTGGTCCACGTAGGAGAGGAAGTCCTCGAGGTTGCCGAGGCAGGTGGCGTTGTCGGCCGCGCCGAGCTCCCCGATCATCGCGCGCTTGCCGTTGGTCCTGGCCCACTGGGTGAACGCCATGAGCGACTGCGAGCCCTCGGGCGCAGCATCACAGGTGGCGCTGGTGCCCGACGAGTCGGCGTCGAGGTACTGGTGGACCTCGTAGATGTAGTTGTCGAGCGGGTCCTTCACCCCGAGCATCACCGTGGAGTCGGCGGTGCCGTACCCGCTGCTCGTCCAGCTGTGCGCGCCGGTGTAGCCGTTGCCGGGGACGGTGATCGCGTTCGTGGCGCCGGTGGCGCGGATCGAGGCGATGGCCGTGTTCGCGTCCGACAGCCACAGCTCGGTGGCCATCCCGTTCGGCTCGTTCATCAGCCCGAAGACCACCTTCGGATTGCTCGCGAAGAGCGCCGCCAGCTTCCCCCAGAAGGCGCCGAACTGTGCTGCCGTGGCCGCGCCCGCGTCGGTGCCGCCGATGACCAGCCCCTTGTAGCGGGCGTAGTTGTGCGGATCGAGGAGCACCGTCGCCCCCTTGCTGGTCGCGTAGCCGGTCAGATCGGTGACGAAGCCGAGGTAGGTCGCGTCGAAGTCGCCACCGAGCGTCGGCTGCATGCGCTCCCAGAGGAACGGGAGGCGGATGAACAGCATCTTCTTGCCGACGAAGTAGTCGACCTCCGCGTGCGTGGGGACGCCGTAGTCGATGTTCGGTTTGCCCGGCAGGGTGCCGCTGTTGAACTCCAGCGCCGACAGGTTGGTGCCGCCGAGGAAGCTGCCGATCGAGGGGAGGCCGGAGTCGGCGCGTCCACCGTCCGGCACAGAAACGCGACTCGTTCCGCCGTCGGCGTCACCGTCGCCGGTGGATACCGAAGCGTCCCTCGTGCTGGGGGTGGCACCGCCCGCGTCGCCGAGCGTGGAGCTGGTCCCGGGATTGGTCTCGGCGCCCATCGCCGGCGATGGGGTGTCTGCGGAGCTGCACCCGACCGCCAGGACCAAGGCGACGGCAGCGACGGACGAGACGACGGAGCGGTCGATCATGGGCCGCCCACCACGGTACCTCAACCGGAAGCCACGCCTTGAAAGTCGTAGAGGTTGCCCAACCGCAAGAGCTTCGTCAGCTCGTCGAGCGCGGTCATCGTCTCGCGCGCCAGCTTGGGATCGCGCAGGTCGTCGCTCACCAGCTTGTCGCGGTAATGCTTCTCCACCCAGGCGCGCAGATCGCGCTCGAGCGCCTCGTCGAAGAAGACGCGCGCCGAGGACGCGACCTGCGACCGCTCGGCGTCGCTCAGCGGCACCCGCAGGCGCAGGCAGGCCGGCCCGCCGCCGTTGTGCATCGACTGGCGCACGTCGAGGTAATGTACTTTTTTCACCGGCCCGCCGCTGGCCGCCACCTTCTCGAGGAAGGCGTGTGCGTGCGGGTCCTCCTTGGCGTCCTCGGGCGCGACGATGCACATCTCGCCATCGCCAACCGTCAGCACCTGCGAGTTGAACGGGTAGGCGGCGATCGCGCTCTTCACCGGCAGCTCGGCGTCGCTCACCGCCATCACCGCGAGCTCCTCCCCGAGCGCCTTTTTTAGATCGTCGACGAGGCCGTTCTTCCCCAGGAAGGCCAGCTCATGGAGCATGAGGAAGCGCTCGTTACCGACGGCGAGAACGTCGGTGTGGAAGCCGCCCGCGTCGATCCCGCCCGGGTGCTGCTGGGGGAACCGCGCCATCTCCGCCGAGACCTGGTGACGCCTCGCTATCGCCTCGCTGGCCTCCAGCGTCTGCCGCGCCGGGTAGTGCTTCGGCTTCGCCCGCTTCCCGAACGCCGCGCGTCCCCAGGCGAAGAGATGCACCGTCCCCTTGGCGGTCGACAGGCGCGTGTGATTGGCCGCCCCTTCGTCGGCGAACTGGTTGGGCGGCAGCGGGTCGTGCACCACGAAGCCGTCGCCGGCGAAGATGGTCCGCAACAGGCGCGTCGTCACCGGCGCCTCGATCGAGCGGTGGAACATCTCCGAGAGGTTCGCCGGGGTGAAGTGCGTCTTGCCGTCGGCCGCGTCGCACGAGGGCGTCACCGTGGCGGCATTGGCCGTCCACATGGCCGAGGCGCTCGAGGCGAGGCGCAGCAGCTGGGCATCGCCGCTCGCCGCCGCGGAGATCATCTCCTCGTCCGAGCCGCGCAGCCCGAGGGCACGGAGCGTCGGCAGGTGCGGCCGCTGGTGCGGCGGGAAGACCGCCTGGAGCACGCCCAGGTCGCGGACAAATTTCATTTTGTCCAGACCCTGGAGAGCGGCGCCGCGAGGGTTCGACTCCTTGCCGCCGTGGGCCGTCGACGCGACATTTCCCGCCGACAGTCCGCCGTAATTGTGGGTGCCGCCGACCAGTCCGTCGAACTGCACTTCGCGCATGCGGCGTGACTACCACGTTTTCGGATAGGCTCCCGCGGCGATGCCTCTCCTCCGGCGCAGCCCGCGTTCCCTGCTTCTCGCCGGCCTGCTCGGCGTCACCGCGTGCGGCGCCAGTGACCCGCCGGCGCCGCAGTCGCCCCCGGCCGTGACGAGCTCGCCAGCAGCGCCGCCGCCCGCACCGTCGGCCAGCGCGCGCTTCGACTACCCGGCCGCGCGTCGTGACGCGGTGAGCGAGACGATCTTCGGCACCCGGGTCGACGATCCGTACCGCTGGCTCGAGGACGGCAGCTCCCCCGAGGTGCAGCGCTGGCTCCACGCCGAGGGGGACTACGCAAGCGCCAAGCTCGCGGCCCTGCCCGGTCGCGACGCCTTCGCCGCCCGCCTCGCCGAGCTCCTCTACGTCCCCGAGCACGGCATCCCCCGCCACCGCGGCTCGCGGCTTTTCTTCTCGCGCCGTGACGGGCACGCCGAGAAGGAGATCATCTACTGGGCGGAGCTCGGCGCTGGCGGCAAGCCGGGACCAGAGAAGGTGCTGCTCGATCCCAACACCTGGAGCACCGACGGCAGTCTCTCGCTGCACGCGTGGTCGGTGTCGCGGGACGGCAAGCTGGTCGCCTACGAGGTCAACAAGAACAACGCCGACGAGGGGGAGATTCACGTGCTCGACGTGGCCACCGGCAAGGCCCGCGCGGACGTCGTCCGGCACGTGAAGTTCGGCTGGCCCTCGTGGAACGGCAGGGGCGACGCGTTCGTCTACACCTACGTGCCGGCGGAGGCGGACGGCAAGCCGATCCCCGCCGAGGAGCGCGCGGCCTACTCCGAGGTCCGCCTGCACGTCCTCGGAACGCCGGCCGAGAAGGACCAGGTGCTGCGCGGCAAGACCGGCGACGCGAAGCTGATCCAGGTCGGCTTCATCTCCGAGGACGGGCACTGGCTCTTCGTCGAGGTCGCCCGCGGCGCGAATCACGTGGACGTCTACTTCCGCGACCTGCGTCGCAGCGCGGCGCTCACCGCGCTGGTGGTCGACCAGGAGGCCACGTCGATCGTCCACGCCTTCCGCGACCGCTTCTACATCCAGACCAACCTGGGCGCGCCGCACGGGAAGGTCATGGTCGCGGATCCCGGCGGCCCGGATCCAGCGAGCTGGAAGACGGTCATCCCCGAGCGGCCGGACGAGATCGTCAGCGACGTGGACATCGTCGGGGGCAAGCTGAGCGTGGCGTACATCAAGGACGTCGCCACCCGCCTGGAGGTTCACGACCTCACCGGCGCGCTCGAGGACGAGATCGCGCTGCCCGGCCTGGGGATGGCGTACGCGCTGGTCGGGCAGCAGACCGATCAGGTCGGCTACTACTCGTACGGGTCGTACACCCATCCCAAGGAGATCTTCGCGTACGACGTCCGCACGAAGAAGTCGGCGTCGTTCTTCCGCCCGCAGCTCCCGATGAACCCCGACGACTACGTCGCCGAGGAGGGCTTCGCGCCGTCGAAGGACGGCACCCGCATCCCCGTCTTCGTCGTCCACCGCAAAGATGTACAGAAGTCCAAGGGGCGCCCGCTACCGACGATCCTCTACGGCTACGGCGGCTTCGACGTCGCCGAGACGCCGGAGTTCTCGTCCACCCTCATCCCCTGGCTCGACAAGGGGGGCGTGTTCGCGATGTCCAGCCTGCGCGGCGGCTCCGAGTATGGCGAGAGCTGGCACGAGCACGGCCGGCGCCACGAGAAGCAGAACGTCTTCGACGACGCCATCGGCGCCGGTGAGTGGTTGATCCGCGAGGGCTGGACGGACAAGGCGCACCTCGTCGCGCGCGGCGGCTCCAACGGAGGCCTGCTCGTCGGCGCGCTCGTCACCCAGCGCCCCGACCTCTTCGCCGTCGGCCTGTGCGGCGTGCCGCTGCTCGACATGCTCCGCTACGACCGCTTCGGCGCCGGCAAGTTCTGGATCGACGAGTACGGCACCGCCACCAAGGCGGAGGACTTCGCCACGCTGTACGCCTACTCGCCCTATCACCACGTCACGGCAGGTACCCGCTACCCGGCGCTCTTGCTTCTCTCCGCCGACAGCGACGACCGAGTCGACCCCATGCACGCGCGCAAGTTCGCCGCCGCGATGCAGGCGGCGAGCACCGGCGGTCCGGTGCTCCTCCGCATCGAGAAGAACTCCGGCCACGGCGGCGCCGACACCACCAAGAGCCGCGTCGCCGAGCGCGCCGACGAGTACGCTTTCGCCCTCGCCAACATGCCGACTGCTCCATGACCAAGCCCCTACCGACGCGCCGCGACGACGTCACCGAGACCCGCTTCGGCGTCACCTTCGCCGATCCCTATCGCTGGCTCGAGGACATGAGCTCGACGGCGGCGCAGGACTGGACCCGCACGCAGGACGAAGCGACCCGCGCGTACCTCGACGCGCTCCCGGAGAAGGCCGGCATCGCCGCGCGCCTGAAGGAGCTGCTGTACATCCCCGCCATCGGCCTGCCCGAGCGGCGCGGCGGGCGCTTCTTCTACTCGCGGCGCGATCCGGCGAAGGAGAAGGCCTTCTACTGCGTGAGCGAGGGGGAGATCGGCGCCGCCGGGAACGAGCGCGTGCTGCTCGACCCCAACGAGTGGAACGCCGATGGCAGCGTCGCGCTCGGGGTGTGCATCCCGTCGTGGGACGGCAAGAAGGTGGTCTACGGCAAGAAGCCGAACAACTCCGATGAGGCGACCCTCGAGGTGCTCGACGTCGACAGCGGCGAGGTGAGCGCCATCGACGTCATCCCCGGCGGCAAGTACGCCGGCCCCGACTGGACCCCGGAGAGCGACGGCTTCTACTACGCCTACCTGCCCAGCGTGGATGCCAGCGGCGCGCCGCTCGACATCGCCGTCCGCCCCGGCTTCGTGGAGATCCGCTTCCACCAGCTGGGCACCGATCCGGCCAAGGATCCGGTCGTCCACGAGCGCACCGGTGATCCGAAGACCTTCCTCCGCTCGCACCTCTCCGACGACGGCCGCTGGCTCCTCGTCACCATCGAGCACGGCTGGACGCGGAACGAGACGTTCGCCCGCGATCTGCACGCCGGCGCCGACGCCGCCTTCTTCCCGGTCACCGGCCCGGGTCCGGGCCCGGCCCCTGAGCAAGACGACGAGCGCCACAAGGACGCGCAGTACGACGTCACCCCCCACGGCGATCATTTCTACATCTGGACCAACGAGGACGCCCCCAACGGCCGCCTCTTCGTCACCCCGGCCGCACAGACGCCGCGCTCGGCGTGGAAGGAGATCGTCGCCGAGCGCGCGGACGCGTCGATGACCTTCGCCCAGCTGGTCGGTGGTCGCCTCGCCATCGGCTACCTGAAGGACGTCGTCGCCCACCTCGAGATCCACGCCCTCGACGGCACGCTCGAGCGCGAGGTCACGCT
>JAMFST010001036.1 GCA_026225435.1 Labilithrix luteola | reverse complement strand
GCAGCAGCGCCTGCGCGATCAGTTCAACGGGGTTCCCGTACCTCTGTACGCCTGGCAGCGGGCGATGGTCGACGGCAAGCCGGACTTCGTCCTCCTCGACTACAACAACGCGGCGCGCGAGCGGGCGAGGGGGCACCTGCCGGACATCATCGGGCGGGGGTTGAGCGAGATCTACCGGGACGACCCGTCGATCGCGGCCGACGTCAGCCGCTGCCTCGACCGCGGCGAGACGTTCCAGCGCGAGCTCGAACGGCCGCAGCTCGGCTTCACCGAGAAGCGCAAGGTGGTCCTCACCTACTCGCCGGCGCCGCCCGACGTGGTGCTGGTGCACTCCGAGGACGTCACCGACCGGCGCAAGCTCGAGGAGCAGCTGCGCCAGGCGCACAAGATGGAAGCGGTCGGGCGGCTCGCCGGTGGGGTGGCGCACGACTTCAACAACCTCCTGTCCGTGGTGCTCAGCTACACGAGCCTCGCGGTGGAGGAGCTCCCCGAAGGAGATCCCATCCGCGACGATCTCGAGCAGGTGAAGCTGGCGGGGGAGCGCGCCGTGGAGCTGACCCGGCAGCTGCTCGCCTTCAGCCGGCAGCAGGTGCTGCAGCCGCGGAGCATGAGCGTGCGCGAGACCGTCCTCGGGCTGGAGAAGATGCTGCGGCGTCTGCTCGGCGAGGACATCGACCTGGTCTTCGACATGAGCTCCCGCGGGCAGGTGGAGGCCGATCCGGGGCAGATGGAGCAGGTGATCATGAACCTGATCATCAACGCCCGCGACGCGATGCCCGAAGGGGGGCAGATCACCGTCTCCACGTCGGACGTGAGCGCGGGCGATCCGCTCAAGACCGAGCCTCCGAGCGTGGCCAGCGGGCCGATGGTGTGCGTGTGCGTCCGCGACACCGGCTCGGGGATGGACGAGGCGACGCGCACGCAGGTCTTCGAGCCCTTCTTCACCACCAAGGGCGCAGGGAAGGGCACCGGCCTCGGCCTGGCGACGGTCTTCGGCATCGTCCAGCAGAGCGGCGGCACCATCAGCGTGCAGACGCAGCAGGGGCTCGATTCGGAGACGACCTTCTGCCTCTACCTGCCGCGCGCCGCCCGCGCCGAGGAGACCTTCTCCGCCACCCCGAAGGTGGGCCCGGCGCGCGGTGGCACCGAGACGATCCTCGTCGTCGAGGACGAAGCTCCCCTCCGCGAGCTCACCGTCACCGTCCTGCGTCGCGCAGGCTACGACGTGCTCGAAGCAAGCGACGGCGCCGAGGGCCTCGAGGTGGCGGCAGCGTGCGAGCGCCCCATCCAGCTGCTCCTCACCGACGTGGTCATGCCGCGCATGAACGGCCGCTCCCTCTCCGACCGCGTCACCGAAGACCGCCCCACCATGAAGACCCTCTTCATGTCCGGCTACACCGACGACGCCGCCGTCCTCCAACGCGTCCTCGCATCCCGCGTGGCCTTCTTGCAGAAGCCGCTCACTCCAGACGTGGTGTTGCGGAAGATCCGCGAGGTCCTGGAGGAACCTTGACGAAGCTCGGAGGTGGCAGCGGCTGAACGGTAGTGCTGGTTCAACTCGCAACCCGTCTCACGGATACCCAGCGACCCGCCCATCCTTGATGAGGTCGACCAGCTCGAACATCCCGTATCCGATGCGCCCCTCGTACCCGTACTCGGCGAACGCCTCGTGGATCCGCGATTCGACGATCGCGTCGCCGACCTGCCGCTTGTTGCGCAGCGGCGCCATCGTGAGGACGCGAACGCCGACCGCCCCGCGGCGGCTCGCCGTCCGGAAGCGGATGTCCGCTCCGACCGGGACCTCGTCGCGGCTCCAGCGGACCGCCACGTCGAGATCGAGCACGTCCTCGTAGGCGGTGCCGGCGCCGGAGAAGAGTGTCCCGAGGCGGCGCACCGTCCCGTCGGCGTCCTCGATCTTGTGGAGCGTGAGACCGAGGTCGTCCCCGAAGTTGGCGGTGAAGAGGCGATGGGCGAAGAGGTTCTGCCAGTAGCGCGGGCCCCACGAGTGGTCGCGCCAGCCCTGGCCGTCGAAGGGGAAGCTCTCGCCGCCGACGGTGATGTGCCCGTGGACTTTTGTGTGAAGGTTGAAATGGCCGAGCGAGAAGTCGCGCCCGTACGCCGTCGGCTGATCGGGCGCGAGCGGTTCGCCGCCGTGCGGAGGCGTGAGCGACGTCTGCTCCCAGTGGAGCGTGCAGGGGACCTGGTGCTCCGGGGTGAAGGCCTGCTTCGGGTGGCGGAGCAGTGTCGGGTCGGAGAGGAGGAAGACCGGGCCGTCGTAGTCGACGGTGACCTTCTCGAAGGGGGCGTCGACGTGGAAGGAGAGGCCGCCGGCATTCCAGGTACGGTGCGTCGTGATCTTCGGCTTGCCGAACTGGCAGGCGACGCGGCCGTCGGGGAGGTAGAGGCAGACGGAGACCTCGGCGGCCCCCTCGTTGATGCGGTTGCCGACGCGCAGCCAGCCGCCCACCTTGCGGACCGGGTCGAAGGCGTTGGCGTAGACGCTCTCGTTCCAGTTGGGCGAGATGTCGGGCTCGTGGGGCGACTCGTCGACGCGGTCGAGGCGGAAGCCGGCGCTCATGACCGGGCCCGCCCGCTGGCGGCCGCCTGCTTCTTGCGGTCGCGGAGGTCGTGCACGCCGGGCAGCGTGCGCGCGTCGACGCCCTCGGCGAAGAGGGCGTACTTCATCATCTTCTGCGAGGCGGTGCGGGGGATGGAGTCGACGAAGAGGATGTAGCCGGGCGACTTGTAGTGGGCCAGGTTGGTGACGGCGTGGTCGAAGAGCGTCTCGGCCAGCGCGCGATCCTTCGTCGCGCCGTCGTGCAGGACGACGCAGAGGTAGACCTCCTCTTCGCGGATCTCGTCCTTCACCGCGACGGCGGCGACCTCGCGGACCTGCGGGTGCGAGACCATCACCGTCTCCACCTCGGCGGCGGCGATGTTCTGGCCGGCGCGGCGGATGATGTGCTTCTTGCGGTCGACGAAGTGCAGCACGCCGTCGGCGTCGCGGCTGGCGACGTCACCGGTGTGGAACCAGCCTCCGCGCCAGGCGTGCTCGGTCGCCTCCGGCTCGCCCAGGTAGCCGTCGAAGAAGCCGGCGCGCGGGGTCTCGGCGGAGTGGCGCACGAGCAGCTCGCCGGGGGTCTCGTTGCCCACCTCGCGCTCCTCCGGGCTGTCGTCGACCAGCTTGGCCTCGAGCCCTTTCTCCGAGCGACCGAAGGCGCGCGTGCCGACCTTGCGCGGCTCCTTGCTGTCGCAGAGGTAGCGCATCGTCTCGGTCATGCCCCACAGCTCCACCAGCGGGAAGCCGAAGCGCTCCTCGAACTTGGCGTGCAGGGTCGGCTCGAGACCGGCGCCGAGACCGAAGCGGATGGTGTGGCTGCGCTCCTCGTCGGTGACCGGCATCTGGAAGAGCATGGCCATGATGACGCCGAGGTAGTGGATGCAGGTGGCGCGCGCGTCCTTGACCTCTTGCCAGTAACGGTTGGAGCGGAAGCGATCGCTGGTGACCAGGCAGCCGCCGGTGGCGAGCATCTCGAGGAAGGCGTGCACGCCGGTGTTCGAGTGGTGGAGCGGCAGCGGGCTGTACATCCGCTCGACGCCGTCGGTGAAGGTGACGTGGCCGCCGCGCGTGCGGTACCAGTCGCAGGCCATCGACTCGTAGCCGTGAGTGAAGCGGCAGCCCTTGGGGTGGCCGGTGGTGCCCGAGGTGAAGAGGATGGTGGTCTCGGTGCTCGCGTCGATGGCGTGAGTCAGCGGCGCGGGGTTGCGCACACCGGGAAGGCCGCGGTCGAACGCGTCGAACGAGACGACGTGTGGTCCAATCGCGCCGAGCGCGGCGGCTGCTTCCTCGATGCGCGGCCGGTGGCGATCGAAGGTGATGGCCAGCTCGGGGCGGGTCACGGTGAAGACGTGCTGCAGCTCCTTGGCGACGTGATCCTGGTTGAGCGGGACCAGCGTGGTGCCGAGGCGATGGAGCGCCATGCGGTGCAGGTAGAAGTCGGGATGGTTCTCCACCTGCAAGCCCACGCGATGGCCGTGCCCGAGGCCAGCGGCGCGGTAGATGGCCTCGATCGCGTCGACCCGCCGGGTCGCATCGGCGTAGGTGCGGGTGATGCCTTCGGGCGCGTAATGGCGCTCCGGGTTGGCGGGCGTGGCCACGAAGTCGCGGTCGGGGAAGCGCTCGCCCATCTGGCGGAAGCGGTCGTGGATCAACGTGGTGGCGATCGTGGTCATCTCAGGGCTCCTGGTGAATCGGATCGAGCTGCGACGGCTTCACCACGCGGACGCTGTCGGCGACCTGGTCGAGCAAGACGGCGAGCACGTCGTCGAAGCGATCGTCCAGCTCCCCCGCGCGCAGGCGCGCCGAGAGCTCCCCGTCGGTGGCGGGATGGCCGAGCAGCTTCTCCAGCTGCGCGTGGTGCTTCCGGTCGAGAGCGGGGGCGAGCGCCACTTCCCGCTCGGCCATCACCAGCAGGTAGGCGGCGACGCGCAGATCGTACTTCCCCTTGGCGTCGACCTGCGGAGCCAGCTCCACGGTCAGCTCGCGCACGGTGCGGAGGATCTCGGCGAGGTCGGGGCGATGTTGCGGCATGGCGGCTCCTGACGGTCCTTCCTGGTCGTTCAATCGAAGCGCTTGGCGAGCGTCATCAACAGCTCGTACTCGTACAGGCTGGCGTTGCGCCCGCAGGCGGCGAAGGCGGCGGACCTTCGCCCCTCGGCGTGGTGCCCGTAGGCTTGCATCACGTTGAGCACCACCCAGCGGAGCAGGCCGAAGACCTCCCACCAGTGGACCTCGTCGGCGTCGACCGGCGAGCCGGAGACGCGGGCGTAGGCGGCGAAGAGATCCTCGCGGCTGCCGAAGCCGCCCGCCGGCAGGTGGTTCTGCCCGAAGCGCCAGGAGCGGGTGCACAGCCAGCCGAGATCCTCGAGACCGCTGCCGGTGTGCGCGCACTCCCAGTCGAGGAGCGCCTCGAGCCCCGACTCGCTGACCAGCAGGTTCCCCGTGCGGTAGTCACCGTGGACCAGCTGACGACGCGCGTTCTTCGGGCGGTGCTTCACCAGCCAGCGCGCGCCCAGCTCCACCGCCGGGTGCGCCTCGCCGTAGGAATCGAGCCGCGCCAGCTGCGCGCCGAGCGGGTCGTGGCTGTCGGGCTGCGCGTCGAGGAAGGACACCTCGGTGACGGGGATGGCGTGGAGGCGAGCGAGCACCTCGCCGGATTGCTCCGCTAGCTTCGCGCGCGCGCCGGCGAACCGGGCGTCGGTCAGGATGCGCTTGGGGAAGGTCTCGCCGCCGACGAAGGCGGTGACGTAGCCGCGTCCGAGCTCGTCCTGCGGCTCGAGCTGGAAGACCGGCGCGGGGCAGGGGATGCCGTGCTTCGTCGCCACGAGGAGCAGCTGGAACTGGCGGTCGGGGGCGAGGAACGGGGTGTTGTCGGCGACGTAGGTCTCCTGCCGCGCGACCAGCCGGCGGCGGCTGGCGGCGCTCGAACCGTCGACCACGTCGAAGATGGTCGTCAGGTTGGAGCCGCCGAGCGTCGGCAGCACCACGCTCTCGATCGTCGCCGCCGAGCCGAAGCGGCGGCGCACGGCGGCGAGGAGTCGCTCGTTCACAGCGGCCAGCCGACGGGCACGCCGTTCTCGACCACCTCGATGAACTCGGTCACCCCGAGGCCGCGGCGCCCCTCGCAGGTGAATTCGGTGAAGCTCTCCGAGATGCGCGAGACGACCATCTTGCCGTCGATCTCGCGCCGGTTGCGCAGCGGAGCGAGCGACAGCACCTTCCCCTCGACGATGATGCGCCGCTTCGGGGTGCGGATGCCGAGCTTGTAGCTCGCCGGATCCTTGTCGGCGGTCCAGTCGACCATCACGTCGCCGTCCTCGATCTCCTCGTACTCGCCGGTGGCTGCATCGAGCCACACCCCGATGCGGCGGGTGACGCCGGCGCGGTCGGTGATCTTGAGGAACATGAGCGCGCTGCCGTCGTCGAAGTTGCCGACGAAGAGGCGGTAGAAGTGGATCGCCTGCCAGGTGCGCGGGCCCCACGAGTGATCGCGCCAGCCGAGGCCGTCCATGGTCCACGACTGGTCGCCGACGACGAGCGAGCCCTCCACCTTGGTGTGCTGGTTGAAGTGGCCGAGGGAGAAGTCACGTCCGTACATCGTCGGCTGGTCGTCACGCAGCGGCTCCCCGCCGTGCGCGGGACCGAGCGTCGTCAGCTTCCAGTCGAGCGAGGCTTGCACGCGCGGCGCCTCGGCGAAGGCGCGCTTCGGATCGCGCAGCAGCGACGGATCGGACAGCAGCAGCACCTCGCCGCGGTAGGACGCCGTCGCCGTCTTGAACGGCTGGTCCACCTTCAAGGTCAGGCCACCGGCGCTGAACTGGTCGTTCGCCGTGATGCTCGGCTTCTGGAACTGGCAGGCGATGCGGCCGTCGGGGAGATAAATGCACAGCGACAGCTCGGCGTGCCCCTCGTTCACCCGGTTGCCCACGCGCATCCAGGCACCGAAGCGCTGCTTCAGGTCCCAGCCGTTGACGTAGAAGCTCTCGTTGAAGGTCGGCTCCTTCCCCGCGGCGTGGGGAAATTCGTCGGCCGGGTCGAGACGGAAGCCAGCCAGTTGCGCGGTGTGGGTCATGGGCGGGTTCTCTTCTTTCGGTCGCGCAGATCGAACACGCCGGGGAGCTGGCGCGGATCGATCTCGGCAGGAAAAATCGCGTACTTCATCATCTTCTGTGACGCCGTCTTGGGGATGTCGTCCAGGAACAGGAGCCAGCCCGGGAGCTTGTGGTACGCGAGGCTCTCGACTCCGAAGGCGAGCAGCGAGTCGATGAGCGCGGCGCGGTCGGCGTCGCTCGTCGCCTCACCGGCGAGCGGGACGACGCAGGCGAAGACCTCTTCTTCGCGCAGCTCGTCCTTCACCGCGATGACCGCACACTGGGCGATGCGCGGATGCTTCCCGAGGATCCCCTCCACCTCGACGGCGGCGATGTTCTCGCCCGAGCGACGGATGATGTTCTTCTTCCGATCGACGAAGTACAGGCAGCCGGTCTCGTCCTGCCGCAGGGTATCTCCGGTGTGGAACCAGCCGCCGCGCCAGGCGTGCTCGGTCGCTTCGGGATCGGCGATGTAACCCGAGAACACACCCTTGCGAG
>JAMFST010001035.1 GCA_026225435.1 Labilithrix luteola | reverse complement strand
GGGTGATCGAGAAGCTGGGCTTCCGCCGCGAGGGGCACGCCGAGCGCTACCTGCAGATCGCGGGAACCTGGGAGGATCACGAGATCTTCGCGCTTACCCGGGAGGAATGGGTCTAGCGACGCGCAACCTCTCCGCGGATCCGGTCGAACGGACCGCGCATGGATCCTCGTCTCACCTTTCCTCGCGTGGTGCGGCTCGCGGCGCTGCTCGGTCGGGCCCTCGGCGAGACGACGCTCGATCTGCTGGCGCCGCCCCGGTGCGCGGCTTGCGGCGATGACGGCGTCGGACGGCGCGTCTTCTGTGCCCCGTGCGCACGCTCGGTCGAGCGGACGGGTGGACGCGGTCGCGATGGCGAGGACGCGCACGCCCCGTTCTTCTACGGAGGGGCGCTCGCGCGGGCCATCGTCGCGTGCAAGTACGACGATCGCCCCGATCTGGCGCGGACGCTCGCTCACCTGCTGCTCGCCGAGCAGGACGAGCTGCGGGCGCAGCGCTTCACCTGCGCCATCCCCGTGCCGCTCCACCCGCTGCGGCTCGCCGAGCGCGGGTACAACGTCCCCGCGTTGCTCCTCGCGCCGCTCGCCCGTGCGCTGGGGATCCCTCTGCTCACCCGGCCGCTGCAGCGCGTGCGTGCGACCGCGCAGCAGGCCACGCTGGCGCGGGCGGCGCGACGGGAGAACGTTGCCTCGGCCTTCGCCGTACGCCGCGGCAGAGAGCGACAGCTGGCCGGCGCGCGGATCCTGCTCTTCGACGATGTCTACACCACCGGCGCCACCCTGGGGGCATGTGCCGAGGCGCTTCATCAGGCCGGCGCCGCGGTCGTCGTGACCCGTGCTCTCGCCGTGAGCGACGAGCGCGCGTGAGCCCGACGTAACGATGTTACAGAAGCGCCACCGGGTCCACGTCGAGCGCGCCGCGGACGGTGCGCGGGAGCTCGCGGCGGGCGCGCTCGATGGCCAGGAGCACCCGGCGGAGCAGCTGCCGATCGGCGGAACGGATCATCACCCGGTAGCGGAAGCGGTTGCGCACCCGCGCGATCGGCGCCGGCGCCGGTCCCAGCACGTCGAGCGAGCCGCCGGATGCATCGCTCGCCGCCGCTTCGCGCGCCACCGCTGCCAGGTGCTGCGCCGCCTCGCGCGCCTCGTTCTCGTCCACCGCGTCGACCCGCGCCAGCGCCAGCCGGGTGAACGGCGGGTACATCAGCTCGCGGCGGTCGAGCATCTCGCGCGCGAGGAAGCCGGCGACGTCGTGCTTGGCGGCGAAGGCCACCGCCGGGTGCTCCGGATCGTAGGTCTGGATGAGCACGCGCCCCTTCATGTCACCGCGTCCGGCGCGCCCGGCCACCTGGACCAGCAGCTGGAAGGCGCGCTCGGCGGCGCGAAAATCCGGGAGCGAGAGCGCGGCGTCGGCGTTGATGACCCCCACCAGCGTCACGTGCGGCAGGTCGTGCCCCTTGGTGACCATCTGCGTGCCGACGAGCACGTCGATCTCGCGCGCGCGCATGCGGTCGAGGAGCGCGCCCACCTTCTTGCCGGAGGCGACGTCGCGATCCATCCGCGCCACGCGTGCGCCAGGGAAGGACGTGGCCACGGTCTCCTCGAGCTTCTCGGTGCCGAGCCCCTCGAGCGTGCGCGCCGGCGCCTTGCACTTGGGGCACTCCTGCACGAAGGGCTCGATCCGATCGCAGTAGTGGCAGCGCAGCGTGCCCGGCTTGTGGAAGGTGAGCGCCACCGAGCACGAAGGGCACGCCGCCACCTCGCCGCACGCCTCGCAGCGCACGCTGGGGGCGAAACCTCTCCGGTTGAGAAAAAGGATCGCCTGACCGCCGGCGTCGAGCGTGGCCTGGAGCGCGCGGTGCAGCGGAAGGCTCAGTCGCTTGTCGCCGCTCGGGCCGGGCGGGGTTCGCCGCAGATCGATCAGCTCGACGCGCGGCAGCTCCTGGGCGCGGGCTCGCTCGGGGAGGGCCAGCTTGCGCGCGCGGTCGAGGGTCACCAGGCGCTCGCTCTCGAGAGACGGCGTGGCGCTGCCGAGGATGACGACGCCGCCGGCGCGGTGGGCGCGGAGGATGGCCATGTCGCGCGCGTGGTAGCGAACCCCTTCCTCCTGCTTGAACGACGAGTCGTGCTCCTCGTCGACGACGATGAGCCCGAGCTTACCCACCGGCGCGAAGAGCACGCTGCGGGCGCCGATGGCGGTGTCGACCGCGCCGCTCTGCAGTCGCCGCCACATGACGAGCCGCTCCTT
>JAMFST010001034.1 GCA_026225435.1 Labilithrix luteola | reverse complement strand
GGCGGTGACGCTGGCGCGGATGTTCTTGGTGATCGCCTTGCCGACGGTGACCTGCGGCTCGCTGCGGTAGGTCTTGGTCGAGTACGCGCTGCCGAAGCGGAAGTCGTCGATGACCGGCACGACGGTCTTCACCGCGCGGTCGGCGCCGGTGGCCGTACCGACAGCCTCGAAGGCGAGGCTGGCGCCGATGCTCGAGCCCTGCGCCTGATCGACCTCGGAGCGAGTGAGGCCGATGGTCAAGAGCAGGAAGATGTCGTCCTGCGAGAGCGGCGGATCGCTGGTCATGTCGACCTTGAGGTCGTCGGGATCGCCGTAGGCGTGGACGGTGATGCGCCAGCTGGCGCCGCCGGCGCGCCCGCTGCCGGTGGAGCTGATGGCGCCGGGCGAGTCGGTCGAGGAGCTGCCGGTCGCGGTGCTCGAGTCGGTGTAGCGGCGGTACTCGGTGAAGGCGGTGACGTCGACGTTGGGGGCGATGCGCGTCGGATCGTCGAAGCGGATGGCCGACTGGCGGATCTCGAACTCGTTGGCGAAGAGGCGGAAGTGGCCGCCAGGGAGCGCGCGCAGCTCGCCGCGCAGGCCGATGCGCTGGTTGGTCCCGGTGATCTGCAGCTCGCTGGTGCCGCCGGGCGCGCCGACGGCGAGCTCCAGCTCCGCCAGGTTGTTCTTGATGCGCAGCGGCACCTTGGAGCGCACGCGCACGTCGAGGGTGAGCGCGTCCTGCGACGGATCGTAGGTCTTCACCGTCTGCGGCTTGCGGTGCACCGAGAGGCCGCCGACGTCGGAGAGCAGGTTGACCGGACGGGAGTACTCGAAGCCGGTGACGAGGATGTTGCCGGTGACCCGCGGGAGCGTCTTGTTGCCGGTGAACGCCGAGGCGGCGCTGAAGCCGATGCCGAGGTTGGCGTCGAGCGTGGCGGAGATCCCCTCCGCCGGTGACAGGTGCACGCTCTTGGCGTCGACGTGGATGTCGCCGTCGCCGAAGGCGAGCCCCCTGAGCGGGATCTTCCCCGAGGCGGTGATGTCGCCGCCGGCGAAGTGGGCCGTGGCGCGGTCGATCTTGATCGCGCGGGTGTCGGCGCTGACCACCAGCTCGACGTCGGAGATCGCCGAGGGGAGACCGCCGATGGTGAAGTCGCCGCTGTGCAGGGTGATCTTCCCGTCGACGTTGGGCGCGGCGAAGCTGCCGGTGGCGCGCAGCTGCCCGCCGAGCTGACCGGCCGCGCGATCGACCTTGGGGATGAGACCGGAGAGGAGCGACAGGTCGATGGGGGCGAGCTCGGCGACGAGACCGAGCTGACCGCCGTGGGTGAGGGCGTCGACCTGCCCCTTCACCGCGAAGCTGCCGTTGAAGCCGCCCGCGGCGGCCAGATCGAAGGTCATCGGCGGCAGCTGCACCTTGTCGTGCTCGACCACCAGCAACGGCGGCGATTGCCCGCGCGTGCGCAGCGAGAGCGTGCCGCCCGACGCCTTGAGCGACAGCTCGGTCGGGGCGAAGCGGGCGCGCATCTGCCCGGGATCGTCCAGCGGCAGCTGCTCGACGATGAGCATCCCCGACAGCTTGCCGGTGGTGCGATCCTGCGGAGCCGCGGCGCGCTGCGTTTCGTCGGCGTCGGCATCGGCGGGCGCCTCTTCCTCCGGTGCGCGCCGCGTGGCATCGAGCAGCGCGCCGAGATCGAGCTGGCGGAAGGCGATGGCGCCGGAGATCTCCTGGTCGGCCGCGTGCCCGTGCGCGCCGGCTTGCGGGGACACCAGCGCGGACGAGATGGTGGCCTTGGTGAGCTCGATCTGTCCGCCGAAGAGCTGCCCGTCGAGCACCGCCTTGCCCAGCAGCGGCGCGCTCGCGGCGGCCATCTTGTCGTACGGCTTGCCGATGGGAAGGTGGCAGACCGGCGTGTAGCCGGCGACGCCGTCTCCGCTGTCGGCCTGGCGCGCGAACAGGTGCAGGTGCGACGGGCCGAAGGTGGCGCGGCGCGCGCGGATCGGGGTCACGTCGACGTCGGCGCGCAGCTCGGGGGACGAAACGTTGCCGCCGATGTCGAGCACCCCGGACGCGGCCCCCTCCAGCCGTCCGCCGAAGCTCTTCAAGGCGGCCAGGCGCGACAGCGGCATCCCGTCGACGGTGATCGTCCCGCGGAGCAGGCCGCCGCGATGGATGCTCGCCGAGCCGAGGATCTGTCCGATGGCCGGCTGCCCCGCCGGGTGCAGCCGGTGCAGCGTCATCGCCCGCACGTCCACGTCGACGCCAGCGAGCCCCGCCGGTTGATCGTAGCTGCGGTACTCGACGTCCACGTCGCCGTCGTCGAAGGTCTCGCCGTACAGGGCGACCTTCTGCGCGTGGACGTTGGCGCGCACGTCGATGAAGCCGGCGCTGCAGATGTCCTCCGGCCCACCCAGCGCCAGGTGGATGCGCGCGCGCGGCGCCATGTCGGCGTCGAAGCTGGCGAAGCGCGGATCGTCCTCCATGTGGAAGAGGGAGAGGAAGTCGCGCAGCCCGAAGGCGGACGACTTCGCCTCGGCGTCCATGTCGAGGCCGGCCGAGCCGCCGAAGTCGAGCTTCGCGCTCGGCATCTCGTAGAGGCTCTTGTTCTTCTGTGCGCGTACATTTGTCAAGATGAGCGTGCGCACGTTCTCCAGCTGGGCGTGCACCTCGAGCACGTTGCCGAAGGGGATGTTGCCGAGGCTGAAGTCGTCGATGTGCCCCTCGCCGGTGAGCTCGGGCGAGCCGAACTTGCCCACCAGCTTCACCGACACCAGCGCGTGCCCGCCGATGGCCGTCGTCGCCAGCGGGGTGATGTCCTCCAGCCCGACCTGCGCGTGGGGCACGTCGACCAGGAGATCCTCGGAGTACCCCAGGCTCACCATCGTCGCGTCGAGGACGCTGTGCGGCGTGACCACGTGGATGGTCTGGAACTGCAGCGCCTCGTCGGTGATGTGCAGGTGCATGTTCACCAGCGCCGAGGTGACGCCGATGACCCGCTTGTGCGTCGGCTCGTCGACCGGGTCGTTGTAGACGACGAAGTTCTCGGTCTTGGCGATCACGTCGCCGTCGAGCTTCAGCGGCATCAGCGGCCCGGAGATGTCCGCCGCGCGCACGTCGCGCAACCCCCACTCCACGTGCGGGTGCTGGCTGTTCCCCAGCTCGCGCATGAGCGCCGCGAAGGACACGTCGTGGCAGTCGACGGCGGCGTGCACCAGGCGCATCGCCTTCAGATCGAGGACGACGTCGGTGAGGTTGGCGACGCCGCTGGCGATGTCGATGCGCGCCTTGGGGATGGTGACCTTGTCCTTCGCCTCGGTGACGTCGACGTCGAGCCCCTCGAGCAGGTGGAACTTGCCGAAGACGATGTTCTTCCCCTCGAGGTGGCCGGAGATCTCCGGGACGGGCGTGTCGTCGGCGAAGCGCAGGTCGACGTCGGCGCCCGCCCAGCCTTCGAGCGGCGGCGTCGAGGCGAAGCGCGAGCCGAGGGCGATGGGCGCGCGCACCCGGGCGTGTCCGGCGAGCTGCGGCTTGCCTCCGTTCACCGGGAGCTTGGCGAGGAAGTGCGACAGGGCGATCTCGACCCGCCCGGCCGCAGCGGGGTCCTCGTCGCAGGCAGCGGCGGCTCCGTCGTCGGCGGTGAGATCGGCGGCGCCGAGCAGCTCGAGGTGACGCACCAGGATCGAGCTCGGCTCGATGCGCGCGCGGGCGTCGAGCGAGCAGAGGACGTCGGTGTGCCGCCCCGGCGCGCTCGCGGTGGAGGTCAGGGTCGGCGTCTCCAGGGCGCCGCGCTCGGCGTGCAGCGCCACCTCGAAGCTGGAAGCGATGCCGCCGCTCACCCGCACGTCCTCGGCGGTCACGTCGAGGTCGAGATCGCCGACGGTGCCGTGCGCCTCGTCGATGGTGAGATCGATGATGCCGCCGCTCATCGAGGCGACGGCGAAGGGGGCGCGGAACGGCTTCGACGGCTCGTCGTCCTTCTTGTCCGACTTCGGCAGCTTGAGCGCCAGGTTGGCGAGCTGGCCGTCCTTCAGCACCACGCGCAGCCGCGGCTCCTCGATGTCGATCTGGTCGAGCATCAACTTGCCGGCGAACAGCGCGAAGAGCTTCGGCCGCACGCGCACCAGGCGCACCACCGCGAAGGGGGAGCCACCGTCGGAGGCGTCGACCTGGACGTCGCGCAGGGCGAGCGACAGGGGCCAGAGCCGCAGGTCCACCTGGTAGCGGGCGGAGATGCCGAAGCTCCGGACCAGCTCCTCGGTCTTGGTCGCGGCGATCTGGTGCACGAAGCTCGAACGGAGGAGCACCGCGGTCCCCAGCGGCAGCGCGCCGACGATCGCGAAGAGCACGCAGAAGATGCGGGCCAGGCGCCGGCCCCAGTCGACCGGACGGCGCTCCCCGGGACGGCGGGGACGCTTGGGCCTACGAGGCGGGCTCGGCAGGAGGCTACCGCTCGGCCGATCGAGGTTCATTTTCTGCCTGCGCCCGCCGTGACAATAGTCCGGACCGGGGCGTCCGGCCAACGTTCACGGTGCGCGCAATGTACGACGTTCAGGCGAAGTCCGTTTGCACGTCACCGAGTACGATGCGCTTGCGCTCGTCGTCCAGTGCGAGCGCGTCGATACGCTCGAGAAGCACGGCGTGGTCGGCCAAGCCACGACGAGCCGCGTCTCCGCAAAATCTTCGATCTTTTTCGCGTCGCGCCACGTACTTCGCTGCGAGCAAGTCGTGGATCTCGAGGCAGTGACCGACGGCTCCGCGCGTGTTGGCATTCGTCACGCTGACGAGGCGCGTTTCCCATCCTACCGGGAGAGTTGCCGTGGTCGGGCCAACCCCCTGCGCGTAGTAGCCGAACTCGTCGTGGAAGAAGGAGAGCTCACCGATGGCGCCATCGATGAGATCGGCGAGCTCCGGGCGATCGCGAGGATAGATATCCACCTCGTCAGAGACGAGCAGCTCCGGCGGTGCGTCGGGGAACTGGCCGAGAATGGACTGGCTACCGATGACGATGAAGTCGCTCTCGTTGGTGAGCGCAGCGGCGGCACGGAGCACGTGCTCGAGAGCCGCCCGCGTCATGCGCTCCGACGCACGGTCTCACGAAGGATTCTGTTCCGCGTCTTCGTGTCGAGGGCAAACGAGAATGGGCTGGCCTGGCGTAGAGCCGTTGCGCTCTCCGAGGGATCCGTCAACGCTGCGAGAAGCTGCTCGAGCGGCCCGCTCAGCAACCCCGACCAGGCGTC
Source organism: Labilithrix luteola (assembly GCA_026225435.1). Classification (GTDB taxonomy): domain Bacteria; phylum Myxococcota_A; class Polyangia; order Polyangiales; family Polyangiaceae; genus JAMFST01. The sequence goes on along the minus strand of JAMFST010001034.1, from coordinate 58 downwards.
GCGGTACCCGGCAGCGATCCGGTGAAGACGTTCGCGCGCCAGCTCGCGCATCTCCGGG
>JAMFST010001033.1 GCA_026225435.1 Labilithrix luteola | reverse complement strand
GGAGGCGGCGATCTCGCCCTTCTTCGGGGTGCGCACGAACTCACCGGCCATGGAGCCGAGCCCCTCGAAGACCGCCTTCGACAGGTGCGGCGCGAGGCCGGCGCCGAGCGCGAGGAGCGCCGGGAGCTGACGGATGGCGTCCCAGCGGCGACGCCCCTGGGCGCGCTCGGCCATCGCGTAGAAGGCGGCGAGCGAGCCGGTGGTGCCCATGCAGAGCGGCAGGTCGATGATCAGCATCGCGCGCAGGTTGGTCGCCGGCATGAGGATGAGCGCCGGGAGGAGCAGCACGCTGAGGACGACCATCAGCGGGTAGGCGAAGTGCGGCGTGAGGTGGAAGAAGGCCTCGATGCGCTGCGAGACGGTGAGCGGCGCGGTCATCACGCGCTTCATCAGCTTGCGCGAGGTCTGCACGGTCCCCTTGGCCCAGCGGAACTGCTGCGCGCGGAAGGCCGAGACGTCCTCCGGCAGCTCCGCCGGCGTCACGATGTCCTCGCGGTAGATGAACTTCCAGCCGGCCATCTGCGCGCGGTAGGAGAGATCGAGATCCTCGGTGAGCGTGTCGTGCTGCCAGCCGCCGGCCGAGCCGATGGCGGACTTGCGCCACATGCCGCCGGTGCCACTGAAGTTGAACAGCCAGCCGGCCGCCGAGCGAGCGCGGTTCTCGACCAGGTGGTGCCCGTCGAGCATGAGCGCCTGGGTGCGCGTGAGGAGCGAGTGGTCGCGATTGAGGTGACCCCAGCGCGCCTGCACCATGCCGACCTTGGCGTCGTCGAAGTGGGGGACGAGGTTGCGGAGGAAGTCCTCCTGGGGGAGGAAGTCGGCGTCGAAGATGGCGACCAGATCGCCCTTGGCGACCTTCAGCCCGGCGTCGAGGGCGCCGGCCTTGTAGCCGGTGCGGTCGGTGCGGTGGATGTACACCAGGTCGACCTGCCCGTCGGTGTCGTCACCGGTGCGGTCGCGCAGCTCGGCGACGTGGGCGCGGACGATCGAGCCGGTCTCGTCGGTCGAGTCGTCGAGGACCTGGATCTCCAGCTTCTCGCGCGGGTAGTCGATGTTGGCGACGTGCTCGACGAGGCGGGCCGCGACGGTGGCCTCGTTGTACAGAGGCAGCTGGATGGTCACGTGCGGCAGCGCGGCGCGCAGCTCGGGCGACAGATCAGCGGTCTTCGGGAGGGCGGGGAAGCCCTTCTTGATCTCCTTCAGCTCCTTGCGGAAGCGGAGACAGGTGATGACGAGGTGCGAGCGATGAACGCCGTACATCGCCAGGAGGAGCAGGACCGAGAAGTACGCCGCGCAGAGACCCACGTGCATGTGCGTCAATCAAGCAGCCGGGGGGCCCTCAATTGTCACCAACTTGTATTTCGTCGTCAGACGATGTTGCGACTCCCCCGATTCGCTCCGCAATTTCAACGCGATAACGCAGCGTCTGGTTGCGTCAACGGGCGCTTCGCGAAGCGCTTCAATAGTCCTTGTCGTAATAAACGCCCAGCGCGAGGAGGAACACCTCGTGGACCGGGTTGGACTGGGGGCTGTTCGACAGGGTCGCGCAGGTGGTGGCGCAGCTGGAGCTGTTCACCGAGAAGCTGCCGACGTTGATGTCCGCCTTGGGGATGAAGAGGAGCGACTTGCCGACGCGGATGGTCATGCCGAGACCGAGCTGCCCCTCGGCGCCGCCGAAGTCGAAGGTGTCGTTGACGTCGAGTGAGTCGTCGCTGGCGCTGTAGCTGAGGTGGCGGTAGCCGAGGCCGACCTCGCCGTAGAAGCCGGCCGTCCCCGTCGGATTGGACATGTAGCCGACGTCGACGCCGAAGTACTCGGAGCTGGCCGACTGGGACACGGCGTCGCCCGAACGGAACTGCGAAGCGTCGGGGCTTCCGCCGGAGAAGGCGGTGTACTCGAAGGTGGCCCCCAGATAGAGCTTCCGCGCGAGCCGGACCCCGCCTTCGATCCCGATGGACCCGCCGGTGCCGAGGTTCTTGCTGATGGAGGTGGGGCCGTCGAGGCTACCGGTGGCGAAGTTCACGCCGCCGCGTCCACCGAGGACGAACCCGAAGCGACTGTCCTCGGGGCGGCTGCTGCCGACCGCGGCGCCGTCGACCTCCAGCGGCGGCGGCGGGGGCGGGATGGCGCCATCGCGGGAGGCGTAGCCGCCACCGCGCCGCAGGGTGAGGGTGACGGCGGCGTCTTTCTTCCCCTCCGGAACCCTCATCGTCGTCTCGGCGGGGCTGTAGCCGGGGGCGGCGGCGACGATGCGGTGCTCGCCCGGGTTGACCGGGTGGCTCACGCCGACGAGCGCTGCGCTCTGCGCGACCCCGTCGATCTGGACCTCGAGCCCGTCGGCGTTGGCCGGCGCCACG
>JAMFST010001032.1 GCA_026225435.1 Labilithrix luteola | reverse complement strand
GATTCCGCCGCCCATGACGGCGGTGAGGATCGCGCCGATCAGCGCGACGCCGATCTCGAGGCCGAGCGCGATGATCACCGGACGCGTCGAGGTGCGCAGCAGCTCCGGCAGGCGGTAGGTGATGAAACCGAAGAACGCCCCCACGCCGATGAAGAGCAAGCCGAGCAGGCTGAAGAGCGAGAAGCTCACCAGCAGCGACAACCCCCAGAAGAGCTGCAGCGCCGCGCAGATGCCGAAGTAGATGCGAAGGGAGCGCGGCGTTTCTCTCATCTCGTCACGTTACAGCAGCTACCAGGCCAGCCGCGAGGCCCGGTGTCAGCTCCGCGGGCCGAGCGCCTTCTGCAGGCGCTCGAAGCTGCCGCCGAGGAACTTCACGGCGTCGCTCTGGCGGCGGCCGCTGTCTTCCATCCGGTGCAGCGCCTCGGTGAGCGCCTGGCTCTCCTGGGTCTGCGCCTTGTGGCTGGTGGAGAGCATGCTGACCCGGTTGGAGATGTTCTCGATGGCGCCGGTGATCTGGCGGCCGCCGCGCGCCTGCTCCTGCGAGCTGCGCTCCACGTGCTGGGTGATGAGGCGCATCTTCTCGGCGCTCTTCATGATGAGCTCGGAGCCGCGGGCCTGCTCGCTGGTCGCCGCGGCGATCTGCTGGACCGTCTCGGCGATGCGGCCGATGGCGTCGGTGACCTGCTTGGAGCCCTTGGCCTGCTCGACCGTGGCGCGGGCGATGGCGCGCACCATGTTGGTCGACTTCTGCGAGCTCTCGAGGATCTTCTTCAGCGCGCGCTCGGCCTCGTTGGAGACCTCGACGCCGCGATCGACGTTGTGCGCGCCGCGCTCGACGGCGCTGATGGCGTTCTTCGACTCGGCCTGGACGGTCTTGATGAGGTCCGTGATCTCGCGGGTGCTGGCGCCGGCGCGCTCGGCGAGATCCTTGATCTCGTCGGCGACGACGGCGAAGCCCTTGCCCTGCTCGCCAGCCTGGGCGGCGATGATGGCGGCGTTGAGGGCGAGGAGGTTCGTCTGCTCGGCGACGTCGTCGATGACGTTGACGATCTGGCCGATGGCCTCGATGCGCGAACCGAGGTTGCTGATGACGGCCACGGCCTCGCCGGTGGACTCCTTGATGCGGTAGATCTCGCCGATCGTCTTGAGGATGGCCTCGGCCCCTTTCTCGGCGTCGAGGGCCACTTCTTCCGACAGGCGCGCCGTCTCGTTGGCGTTCGACTGGACCTGGTCGATGGAGACGTCCATCTCGTTCATCGACGAGCTGGTCTCTTCGGCGGTCAGGGACAAGGCGTCGACGTTCTTGGCGACCTCCTTGATCGAGTACGCCATCTCTTCGATCGAGCTCACCGTCTCGCGCACGCTGCCGGCGAGCTCACCGATGTTCTCGGCCACCTCGTCGTTGGTGGCGGTCATCTCGAGGATCGACGAGCTCAGCTCCTCGGCGTTGCCGGTGAGCGTCTCGACGTGCTGGGCCATGTCGTGCATGGCGCCGGCGATCGCCTTGACCAGGCGGGTGGTCTCCTCGCTGGCGGCGCTCTGCACGTCGAGGCCGTCGGCGAGCTTCGAGCTGGCGTCGCGCAGGTTGCTCTCGAGCGCGTCGATCTCCTGCCGCCGCTTGGGATCCGCCTCGGCGTTGACCGTGATGGTCTTCACGTCGGGGGTGCTGACGAGCAGCACGAAGGCGGCGATGAGGACGATGCCGAGCATCGCCTGCATCCGGTATGCGTCCGGGACGATGCTGGCCACGATCCCCAGGCCGATGAGGATGGCGATACCGCGGAGCTGCTTCGGGTCGATGGTCATCGCGCGTGGAGGGGCGAACGTATCATGAAGCGGCGCGCTCGCTGGCGTCCGCAGCGAAGAGCTCGTGACCGGCCGCGGCGAGGCGGGCGCGGGTCGTCTCGAGGGCCACCTCGCTCTGGTCGATTCCCAGGAAGCGACGACCGAGGCGCGCGGCGACGGCCAAGGTGGTGCCGCTGCCCATGTACGGGTCGACGACGAGATCGCCCTCGTGCGTCAAGGCGCGGATCAGGCGCTCGAGGAGCGCCTCGGGCTTCTGCGAGGGGTATCCGGTGCGCTCGCGGGCGACCGGCGCGATGAGCCCGACGTCCCAGACATCGCCCAGCGGAACCCCCTGGCTCGGCTCTTCCGTCGTGCTCGAGCGCGCCCGCCGCTTTCCCTCGACCACCGCCCGCTGCTTGCCGGTCCCCCAGGTGGCCAGGGTCGACGCGGCCAGCGGTTCGAACAGCGTGGTGAAGCGCGGTGGCGCCTTGGCCGAGACGCGGTAACGGAGGAGGACGTCGTGGACCCTCTGGAAATTTGGGGTTTTGGACGGCCAGCGGCGGTAGCGCCAGACGATCTCGCTGGCGAAGCAGTCCTCGCCGAAGATCTCGTCGCAGAGGACCTTCACGTAGTGGCTGGTCTTGGGGTCGACGTGGACGACCATCGAGCCGTGGTCGGCGAGGAGCGGCTTGAGCGCCTCGATGCGGCTGCCGAGGGCGTCGAGGTAGGCGCCGCGGTCTTCCCAGCGGTCGTCGAAGGCGTCGCGGCGCGGGCGCGCAGCACCGAGGAGGCGAGGGCCGCTCTCGTCCGGCGCCTTTGCGCGACCGATGGCCTGGTGAACCCGACCGGTGAGGAACGGCGGATCGAGGTAGACGAGGCTAGCGCGACCGCGATGGGTCTTGCCGAGCGACGCCAGCGCCGTCAGGTTGTCGCCGAAGTGCAGCTCCCCGTGACCACTCGCCGTGGCGAAGCGCTCGGGCTCCGCGTTCGGAGTCTTCGCGGAAGAGCTGGCTGTTCCACGGCCGGGCCAGGAAAGGGTCACGCGACTCACGGAGAAAAGCGTACAGTGTGTGTGTTTGTGGGCCCAAGTTCCCGGCTACTCGGCCTCGCGCTTCTCGCGTGCTGCGCGGTGATGCTGTCCGGTCTCCTCGCCGGCTGCTCGCGCCCGGCTCCGGACGCCACGCCCGACGGTGCCCTGCGCGCCTGGCTGGAGAAGATGGAGGCGGCCGAGGACGATCCGGCGGAGATGCGCGCCGCCTACGAGCTGTTCGGGCCGCGGGCGAAGAAGAACCTGGCCGAGCGTGCCGAGCGTGCGGGGCGCGCCGAGGGGCGGAAGGTGGAGCCGTGGGAGGTGCTCGCCGAGGGGCGCTTCGGGCTGAAGTTCCGGCCGCAGCGCATGACCGTGACCGTCGATCCGAAATCGCCGGACGAGGCGGTGGTCGCGGTGCTCGGCGCCGATCCGAACGTGGAGCGCGCGCTGGTGCACTGCGATCGGCAGCCGGTCGACCCGCAAGCACCGCGTCCGACCCCCGCGCGCCGCGCCGACCCGTTTCCCACCCCGGGCGGCTGGCGCGTGGAGCCGGACTTCCCGGCGGCGCCGAAACCTCACGAGCGCTGAGAGGTCGGCGATAAATTGCCGGAAAGGCCGCAATCCGTCGGTTGGATCGCTCCGGCGTACATAAGTACGCTTCCGCTCTCCGCCCTAGTCTTGCAGCCTTTCCGACGACTTCTCGCCGACCTCTCGTGGTTCATTTTCGCGAAGATCCGTACCTCCCACGGCCTTCAGCGACGCGTAGCGGAGCGCCCGCGTGGGGTGGGTCCCCGAGCTGGCTCTGCCAGTCCGGGCGGGGCGGCGCGTGCCGCCCCGGCGACAAAGTGAAAGGTCTGACGACCATTTGTCGTCAGACCTTGAGGGCGTCCGTAGGTTGTCCTCGTGGGCCGCACGACTTACGTTCGCCCACGTACATGGCCGCTGACGACTTTTACTCTGTGCTCGGCGTCGCGAAGTCGGCGGACGCAGCCACCATCAAGAAGGCGTACCGCAAGCTCGCCAAGGATCTGCACCCCGACAAGAACCCGGGGAACGCAGCCGCCGAGGCGAAGTTCAAGTCGGTCAACCGCGCGTTCGACACGCTCTCGAACGACACGAAGCGCAAGCTCTATGACGAGTTCGGCGAGGAGGGGCTCCGCGAGGGCTTCGACGCCGACAAGGTGCGGGCGTACAAGCGCTGGTCGACGTCGCAGGGCGGCGGAGGCGGCGGTGGATTCCGCGGCGGCAGCGGGGGGAGCGGCGGCTTCGGCGGCTACCCCGGCGGCGGCGGCGGGCAGACGGTGAACCTCGAGGACCTCTTCGGCGGCGCGGCCGGCGGCGGTGGCAACAGCGAGATCTTCGGAGACCTCTTCGGTCGCGGTCGTCGCCAGCGCGGTCCGCAGAAGGGGCAGGATCTCGAGAGCCGCGTCTCGATCGATTTCGTCTCGGCCATCAAGGGGGCGAGCCTCGAGCTGCGCCCCTCCGGATCGGCGGCCGCGAGCGGTGGCGATCCGCTCACCGTGCGCATCCCTGCGGGGGCGAGCGACGGCAGCCGCGTGCGCATCGCCGGCCAGGGGGCGCCTTCCAGCTCCGGCGGGCCGCCCGGCGATCTGCTGCTCGACATCACCGTCGAGCCGCACGCCTACTTCAAGCGCGAGGGGGACGATCTGCACCTCGACGTACCCCTCACGGTGAACGAGGCGTACCGCGGCGCGAAGGTGAAGGTGCCGACGCCCGACGGCGCGGTCACGCTCAAGGTCGCGGCGCACACGCAGAGCGGCGGCGTCGCGCGCGTCCGCGGCAAGGGGGTCACCCGCAAGGGGACGCCGCCGGGAGATTTGTACGTCCACTACCTCGTGCGTGTGCCTCAGGCGGAGTCGCCCGAGCTCGACGAGCTGATGGAGAAGGTGGCGGCGTTCCAGCCAGAAGATCCGCGCGCCGACATTAGCTTCTGACGGTTTCGCGCGCGGACTCTGATACGTCATGGGTCGTGACGCGCGCGCACACGCACACGAAATGGCGGCGATGGCGTGGCCCGGCCTTCGCGGCCGTCGTCTCCGCGTTCGTCGTGGGGCTGCTCGCGCTCGGCTCGACGGCGACCTCGTGGGCCGCTGACGCCGGCGCGCACGCGCACAAGGATGGCGGCGCCGTCGTCGACGCGCAGGTCGCGCATGCCGTCGTCATCGACGCTGCGACTGCGACTGCGGCCGCTCACGATGCGGGCGTCGAGCCGGTGCCGGGCTCGGCACCAAACGCGGAAGACGACGAGCCGAGCGGGACCGATCCGGGGCCCGTCGTGGCGCCGCCCCCGAAGCCGCGTCCGAGCGTACCCGCGACCGACGTGGTCGTGATCGACGCGGGGCCGCCGGTCATCTCGCTCTCCCTCGCTCCGGCGCACGAGCAGGCGGACGACGGGGGCGCGGGTGACGGTGGCGCGCCTCCGGAGGTCGAGGTCGACCTCGCCAACCGGCCGGTGTTCGTCCTCCAGGTGGCGCAGGGCGGGCAGACGGCGAAGGTGCGCGCCGCGGCGGCCGCCCAGGTGCTGTCGCGTCTCGCCGAGGAGAAGGAGGAGCCGGAGATCGTCGTCCGTGCGGCGCCCGACGGGCTCCAGATCCTTGGCGGTGATCAGCGGATCGTCGAGCTCGGGGAGAACGACGCGGCCGCCGCGGGCGTCGACTCGCTCGAGGCCTACGCGGCCGACATCGCCGGCTCGATCCGCACCGTCATCCACGCCGAACGACGCCGCGCGAGCATCGCCAACACCGTCTCGTCGGTCTCGCTGCTCGTCTTCGTCGGGCTCATCGCCTGGCTCGTCCTGCAGCGCATCACGCGCATGCAGCGGCTCCTGCAGCGCTGGGTGCGCTCGCAGCCGGAGAAGATCGACGGGCTGAAGCTGGGCGACATCGAGGTGGTCAGCAGCACCGCGGTGCGCGGCGCGGCGGACGTGCTCTCGGGGGTCGCCGGGCGGCTGATCCAGATCGTCATCGTCTACACGTGGGCGGTCTTCTCGCTGTCGCTCTTCGACCGCACCCGCGGCTACGCCGAGCACATCACCGGGATGGTCACCGCGCCCTTGTGGTCGACCATGGCGCGCCTCGGCGGGGCGGTGCCGATCCTCGTCTTCGTCGTCATCGTGGTCTTCCTCGTCGGGCTCCTGATCCGCTTCGTGTCGCTCTTCTTCGGGAGCGTCTCGCGCGGGGAGACCAACGTGTCGTGGTTGCCGGCGGACCTCGCGGCGCCCACCGGCGTGCTGGTGCGCATCGCCATCGTCGCGGTCACCTTGCTGCTCGGTGGGCCGCTGCTCACCAGTGGAGGAGACGGCGCGCTCGCGGCGCTCGGAGCGGCAGCGGCGGCGACCATCGGCCTGGCCTGCGTGCCGCTGCTGGCGACGGTCGCGGTGGGCACGGTGGTCATCTACGGCCGGCGCATCCGTCGCGGCGACCGCGTGGAGTGGGCCGGCAAGAGCGGGAAGGTGGAGTCGGTCTCGCTGCTCGACGTGCGCCTCGCTGACGACGCCGGCGGGACGGTGCGGTTGCCGCATCTCGCCTCGCTGCTTCGCCCGGTGCGCATCGGCGGGGTCCGCCGGCGGCGGCTGCTGGTGACGGTGGCGCTCCCGCCGGTGCCCGAGACGACGGCGACCACGGAGGAAGGCAGCTCCGAGACGGCCGCCCAGCACGCCGCCGCCGCGCTCGACGGCCTGCGCGCGTTGCTCTTCGGCGCTGCGGTGAAGGTCGGAAGCGACGTCGACGTGGAGCTGGTCGCCGGCGACGCGCTCTCCGCTCGCTTCGTCATCGCCTGCCGCCCGATCGGCGACGCCGACCTGGGGAGCGCGGTGATGGCTGCTCTCGCCGCCTCCGACGTTCCGCTCGCCTCGTTCTCGGTGCGCGCGCGACCGCTGGCCCCCGGCGCCGACCCCGCGGCCGACATCGACGAGCGCGCCCGCGAATGAGCGGTCTGGTCCTCCTCGTCCTGTTGCTCCTGGCGTCGTACCTGGGGAGCACCGCGCTCGGGTCGGGCAAGCGGCCCGGGCTGGCCACCGGCGTGGAGTGGCTGGCGACGGGGTTCATCCTCGGGCCGTCGATGCTCGCGGTGGTCGCCTCCGACGTGGTCGAGCCGATGCACCCGGTGGCGCTCGCCGCCATCGGCTGGCTCGCGCTGGTGACCGGGCTCGATTACCAGCGCGAGCTGCGCCTGCGCCCCTTCGTCGTCGCCGGGCTCGCCGCGCTGGCCACCGGCGGCGCGGTCGCTGCGGTCGTCTACTTCCTCGTCCCGCACCTGCTGCCGGACGTGACCCCGCGGGTGCGGCTGGTGGAGAGCGGTGCGCTCGGTGTGGCCTGCGCCGAGACGACCCGCCACGCCGTTCGCTGGGTCGTCGCGCGCCACCGGACGAGCGAGCCCGGCGGGCTCGTCCCGGGCGCGACCATCGCTGCGGCCATCGAGCGCGGCACGTCCGCCGCGGCCATCGTGCCGCTCCTCGGTCTCGGCGTGCTCTTCGCCATCGCTCCGGCCAACGGCACGCGCGTGGCGCTCGGCGCCCCCAGCTGGATGGGCGTCACCGCGATCCTCGGCATCGCCCTCGGGCTCGTCGCGGCGGCGCTCCTCGGCCGGCAGCTGCGCGTGCGCGAGGCGTGGACGGTGCTGCTCGGTGTCTCGCTCCTCGCCATCGGTCTGGCCGCGCGGGTGGGGCAGTCGGCCATGAGCGTCGCCTTCTTCGTCGGTCTCGCGCTCGCTGCCGTCTCGCCGCACCGCCACCGGTTGCGCAAGATGACCGAGGCGACCGAGCGCATCGCGCTCCTGCCGGTGCTGCTCCTCGCCGGCGCCATGCTCCAGTGGCCCGATCGCAAGCGGCTCTTCGCGCTGCTGGCGCTCTCCGCGGCGGTGATCGTCGCCCGCACCCTGGTGCACGCGGTGCTGGCGCTGGTCCTGGCTCGCCTGTGGTCGCAGGCGCGGCGCAACGTGCCGCTGCTGGCGCTGTCGTTCTCGTCCACCGGCGCTCTGTCGGTCTGCGCCGCGCTCGCCTGCACGCTGGCGTACCCCAAGGTCATCGGCGCCGACGTGCTCTTCGTCGTCACCGTCGTGGTCCTCGTCGGCGAGGCGGCCGGCCCGAACGCGCTGCGGCTGTTCCTGCGCCGCGTCGGTGAGCTCGATGCCGCACCGGAAGCGGTGACCTCGTGAGCGAGACGCCCGAGTTGCCGTCGGCCGCGGCGGCGGCGGCGCCCGAGCCGTCGGTCATCGCCGGTGGCCACGGCGGTGCGCCGCGCGATCTGAAGATGCGCCTGCTCCAGGCGGTCGTCCTCGTGCTCTTCGTCGTCCTCTACCTCCTCTCGACGCGGCTCGCGCCGGAGCCGCCGGGGGCGCTCGGGGTGGTCACCGCGGTCGGCTTCCTCCTGCTGGCCGCGACGCTGACCAGCGAGCTGCTCGAGAACCTCGGTCTGCCGCACCTCACTGGGTACCTCGCGGCCGGGATCATCGCCGGCCCGCACGTGATGAAGCTGATCCCCGAGAGCACGGTGAAGCACCTGACCCAGGTGAACGCCCTGGCCCTCGCGCTCATCGCCCTCGCCGGCGGCGCCGAGCTGAAGCTCACCGTGCTCGCCAAGGCGCGCCGCTCGCTCGCCTGGTCCACCCTCACGCAGAACACCCTGGTGCTGGTGGTCGTCACCGGTGCCTTCGTCGCGCTGCGCGCCTTCCTGCCGTTCACCCACGATCTGGCCACCTCCGCGCTCCTCGGCGTCGCGCTGCTGTGGGGCGGTCTCGCCGTGAGCCGCAGCCCGTCGGCGACGCTCGGCATCCTCGCGCAGACGCGGGCCAAGGGGCTGGTGGCGACGGCCACGCTCGCGCAGGTCATGTCGTCCGACGTGGTGGTCCTCGTTCTGATGGCAGTGATCCTCACCATCGCCCGCCCGATGATCGACCCTTCGCTCTCCTTCTCGACCGACTCGTTCGGCGAGCTGGGGCACGCCATCCTCGGCAGCGTCGCCATCGGCACCACCCTCGGCCTGCTGCTCATCGTCTACCTGAAGCTCGTCGGTCGCGCGCTCGTCGTGCTGCTCGTCGCGCTCGGCTTCGTCGCCAGCGAGATCCTCGATTACCTCGGCTTCGAGCCGCTCCTGGCGTTCCTCGTGGCCGGCTTCGTGGTGCAGAACCTCTCGGCGCAGGGGGAGAAGTTCCTCGCGGCGATCGAGGAGATGGGCAGCATCGTCTATGTCGTCTTCTTCGCGACGGCCGGCGCGCACCTGGACCTTCCTCTGGTGCAGCAGCTGTGGCCCATGGCGGTGGCGCTGTGCGCGGTGCGCATGGTGGCGACCGTGGTGGCGTCGCGGGTCGCCTCGCGCCTGGCCGATGATCCACCGGCGGTGCGAACGTGGGGATGGTCGGGGCTCGTCTCCCAGGCCGGCGTGACGCTCGGCCTGTCGGCGCTGGTCGAGCGCGCGTTCCCTTCCTTCGGACCTCCGTTCCGCTCGCTGGCGCTGGCCACTGTCGCGCTGAACGAGGTGGTCGGGCCGATCTGCTTCAAGATGGCGCTCGACCGCACGGGCGAGTCGGAGCACTGAGGCCAGGCGTCGCGCGGCGAACACGCGCGCCCACCATCGCCTTGCGGCACCTACACGCCGAGCTCTCTATCGAGCGGAGAGCGTGCAGTATTTGCGTAACAGTTCCTCAAGTCCTGCGCCTTCTTCCGTTCACCCGGGGGAGGGTTCATGAAAGCTATCGTCGTCGACGACTCGAACGTCATTCGCATGGTTGTCCGGAAGTTCCTGCTCGCGAGCGGTTTCGCGACGGTCCTCGAAGGAAAAAACGGGCGCGACGCCCTGGCGCAGCTGGAGGGCGGTGAGGTGCCGCAGCTGGCGGTCCTGGACTGGAACATGCCAGTCATGGACGGCGCCGAGCTGCTCGCCGCCCTTCGCGCCACGCCTGCGCTCGAGGGCATGGCGATCGTGATGCTCACGACCGAGGCAGACGGGATCCGCGCCGCGGCGCTCGCCGGGGGAGCGACTGCCTGTCTCGCCAAGCCCTTCACCGCCGAGAAGCTCTCGAGCGAGCTCCGTCGCATCGGCTTCGCGCTCTCCTCCCCGGCCACCACCTGACAGAGGCGCCATGAACATCCTCATCTTCCAGGAAGGTGGCGGTGCCCTCGCCGAGCTCGCGGCGCTGCTCAAGTCCACCGGCGGCCACGACGTGTGGACGACGCCGGATCTTCCCAAGGCCCTCGCCGCGATCTCGGAGAACGCCCCGGACATCGCCATCGTCCGCGGTCCCGCCTCGGCGATCGCCGCGGTCAGCGCCGCGCAGCGAGCTCCCGATGACAGCATCTATCGCTCGGTGATCGCCTACCTCGAGGAGGACGGCACGGTCGCCCGGGACACCGCGTACGCCCATGGCGCCGACGACGTCGTGGTGGGCAACGCGTCCCTCGCGGAGCTCGCCGATCACGTCCGGGCCGCCGAGCGGGTCGTCCTCCTCGAGCGGCGCCTGCGCGGGCGAGTCGTGGAGCTCGAGAGCGCCCTTCGCCGTCTGTCGTTCCGCGCCCTGGCGCGCGGCCGGGAGGCCTCCGCCGACATGAAGCCGCCGACGAGCGGCGGCCTCGACTTCCTCCTCACGAGCACCTGGACGCGCCTCGACGCGGTGCTGCTCAAGATGTGCACCGAGTACGTGCAGTTGCCCTTCACCCAGCTCGCCGGGGCAGGGCCGGCGGAGACGACCTGGGGCGGAAGCCACATCGCGCTCGTCGACATCGAGCACGAGCTGCGCCTCGAGCTCTCGTTCCGCGCGTCGGACGCCTCGGCGCGAGCCATCGCCGTGGGCTTCTGCGGGGGCGACGAGTCGATGGTCGACGACGACGTGGTCCGCGACGCTCTTCTCGAGCTGGCCAACTCCGCAATGGGCGCGGTGAAGGGAGGGCTCCTCGGTGAGGAGTTTCGCTTCTCGGGCGCCATCCCCGAGCCCGTCGACCCCAAGAGCCCTTGTGTCGATCTGAAGGGGGCCGAAGCCTCGCGCATGCTCGCCTTCCGTTCGGCCGGCGTCGTGATCCACGCCACCGTGATCCTTCGCCACCAGGGCAAGATCAAGGTGGTCGGTGGGCGCTTGCGCGAGGGGATGGTCATCGCCGCCGACGTCCTCAACGAAGGCGGCCTCCTCCTGGTGCGCGCCGGCAGCCGTCTGACGGAGACGACGGCCGAGAAGCTCGGGCGGATGTTCCCCAAGCGAGAGTTCGAGCTCGCGGGCTGAGCGGCTCGCGGCCGTCGCTCCACTTTCGCCATCAAGAATCGAGACGATGTGTCGTCTCAAACTGCATCCAGCCCCCCTTCCTGCTTCCAAGCCCAGGAAAAAGTGAAATTCCATGACGGATGATTTCGATTTCATCGGTGACAACGCCGACGACGACGACGACAACCTGGAAAATACGTACCTGACGTTCGGCGTGGGTGACGAGGAGTTCGCCATCCACGTGGCCCACGTGACGGAGATCGTCCGGCTGCAGAAGATCTTCGCCGTGCCGGACGTCGCCACGCACGTGCGCGGCGTCATCAACCTGCGCGGCAAGGTGATCCCGCTGCTCGACGTCCGCGCCAAGTTCGGGATCGAGCAGGTGGCCTACACCGACCGGACGGTGATCGTCGTCATCGAGGTCGGCGGCGCGCCCACCGGCCTCGTCGTCGACCGCGTCTTCGACATCACCGAGATCGATCCCAAGACCATCGAGCCGCTGAACACCGGCGCGCAGACGGTGCATCCCTCCCTCGTCACCAACGTGAGCAACCGCGGCGACCGCGTCAGCTTCCTCGTCGCCGTCGAGGCGCTCGTCAGCGGCACGTCTCTCCCCAGCTCGTCCCCCCGCGCCACGGCGCAGCTTTCCCACACCGCGAGACCCTCATGACCACCGCCAAGAAGTCACCGTCCGTCAAGCGCGCCCGCCGGGCTGCAGAGCCCGAGTGCGCGCCGATCGTCGCCACCGCCGAGCAGAGGCTGAACCTCGTCAACGCCGCGTCGGGCGTCGCCGTCATGGAGGTGGTCATCGTGGGCGGCGACCTCTCCAACCCGCGCAACCGCTTCATGATGAACAAGTTGTATTGCGACATGATCGGCATCACCGACCTGTCGGAGGAGGGCGCCCTCGAGCGCCTCCAGGCCACGACCGACCCGCGCGACCTCGGTCCTCTGCTCGAGGCCTTCGCCGCGCATCTCGCGGACCGCACCGGCAAGACCCCCTGTCAGGTGGACTTACGCGGCGCCGGCACCGGCCGGGTCG
>JAMFST010001031.1 GCA_026225435.1 Labilithrix luteola | reverse complement strand
TCCTCCCGCTGCAGTTCGGCGCGGGGGACAGCGCGGCCAACCTGGCGCTCACCGGCGAGGAGACCTTCGACATCGAGGGGCTCGTCGACGGCCTCAAGAGCGGCTTCTCCGGCGGCCGTCACGTGCTCGTGAAGGCGACCCGCCCGGACGGCGCCAAGATCGAGCTCCAGGCGACCGTGCGCATCGATACGCCGCAGGAGATCCAGTACTACCTGAACGGCGGCATCCTCCCGTACGTGCTCCGCTCGCTGCTGAACGCCAGCAACTGACGGCCTGACGGTACGAGGGCCTGACGACCGCCTGCGAAGCTCGCAGACGCTGTCGTCAGGCCTTCTCTTTTTTGTCGCGCGGCGTCCGCCCCATGAGGAAGAACTCCGCGTTCGGCTTCATGCTGGCGAAGCTCGCCAGGCGGTTGCTCATGCCGAAGAAGGCAGTGATCGACGCGATGTCCCAGATGTCCTCGTCGTCGAAGCCGTGGGCGTGGAGCGCGGTGTAGTCGGCCTCCTCGACCTCGGCGGAGCGGAGACAGACCTTGAGGGCGAAGTCGAGCATGGCGCGCTGGCGCGGGGTGATGTCGGCCTTGCGGTAGTTGACCGCGACCTCGTCGGCGACCTGCGGCTTCTTCTCGTAGATGCGCAGGAGCGCCCCGTGAGCGACGACGCAGTAGAGGCAGTCGTTGGCCGCGCTGGTGGCCGTGACGATCATCTCGCGGTCCCCCTTGGTGAGCGAGCCGCTCTCCTTGACCATGAGGGCGTCGTGGTAGGCGAAGAAGGCGCGCCACTCGGCCGGCCGGCGGGCCAGGTAGAGGAACACGTTGGGGACGAAGCCCGCCTTCTCCTGCACGGCCAGGCAGGCGGCGCGGATGTCCTCGGGGACGTCCTTGAGCTCGGCGAGGGGATAGCGGGGCGTCTTGTCCATTTGTTCCCTGTGGCGCCTTGGTACTTTTGAACAGCCGGTGGAAGGCCTGTGGACATCGTTACGCAATCGACAAAAAGAAGAAAGGCGGCCGTCGAAACGGTCGCCTCTCTCTCGGCTCGGTGACGAAGTCGAATCAGGACTGGGTCGTGACCGGAGCGACGGTCTCGTCGGCGAGCTTCGCGCGGCGCTTCGCGTGGGTCGCCAG
Source organism: Labilithrix luteola (assembly GCA_026225435.1). GTDB lineage: Bacteria > Myxococcota_A > Polyangia > Polyangiales > Polyangiaceae > JAMFST01. The sequence goes on along the minus strand of JAMFST010001031.1, from coordinate 8,347 downwards.
GGCGCCCTTGCGGCCGGCCACGCGGGCCTCTTCGCTGGTGAACTCGTGGGCCGTGCCGGCGCGGTGCGCAGCCTTGCCGCCGCGGGTGGCGAGCTCGCTCACCAGCTTCGGATCCATCGCCGCGAAGCCGCGCGGCTTGCGCTGACGCTCGACGGGAGCGGCCGGTGCCACGGAGCTCGAGATGGAGGTGGTGTGCGCGTCGGCGAGGTCGATGAGGTCGTTGGCCATGAGAGTCGCTCCTGTTTCAGGGAGAGCGTCAGGGCTCTCCGGGGAAGTTGATCGTGACGAAAGTTCGGGTGCAGCGGCCGGTGCGCGGTGCTCGTTACGGAGTCACCGCAGGGCATGCTGGCTGTTCGTATTTCTGATTCAGCCGCCAGCGTCGGCCGGCGACTTGGCCCTTAGCTAGGAGCGCGCCAACGACACGTTCAGCGGCGGTTAAGCGGTAATTTCCGCGAAATTCTTGGCGTCGAGCCAGCGATACGGCTGGGATCGTCAGCTCGAGCGTACGTGGCCATTTTGCACGCGCACGCCGGGGGTCGCATTTCTGCCTCAGCCACACCGGTGCGGTTGAGCTGACGTGACGAACCGCAAGGAATCGTTACGGTCGGCATGGTCTGGCGAGCGGATGTACAAACGGCAAAAAGGCGGCGCGGAGCTCTCGCTCCGGGCCGCCTCTTCAGTGCTGCGATGCTGGTGCTGCTCGCTCAGATGCTGGCGGACTTGCTCGTGAACCGATCGTTGATCGACTCCTTCGCATCTTCCAGCGCGCCGGTGACCGAGTTGACGCTGTCGTTGACGACCGGGCGAATCTTGCCCTTCAGCTGGTTGACCCGCCCCTCGGCCTCACGGCGGAGGATCTTGCCGCTGGTCGGAGCGAAGAGGAGGCCGAGGCCGGCGCCGACGAGGATGCCCGCGCCCAGGATGCCGATGGCCGGGAGCAGGGCGCCGTAGGCGCTGCGGCGCTGCTGCAGACCGATCGTCTCCAGCAGGTCATCGATGTCCACGTCGTTGGCGAGGCTGCGCACGCGGCGCACGGTACGATCGAGATTCATGGTGTCTCTCCTTTTGCCGCGGGACGCGCCGTTGCGTCCGTTCGCAGGGGAGAACATTGCGAGTCATGTGCCAGGCGCGTCAATGCGCGAAATCCGGGGGATTCGCGCGGCGCCGGTTTTCCACAGGCGAGGCGAACCTGCGCAACGCGTCGCCACTACGCCTCATGATAAAAGGAACGCCATGGACCAATTGCAGAGCGAACAGGTTCGCCCGGGCACGGGCGCCGAGGCCACCTCGGGCAAGAATGTCAGCGTTCACTACGTGGGGACGCTGACCAACGGGAAGAAGTTCGACAGCTCGCGCGACCGCGGCGAGCCGTTCGAGTTCCGTCTTGGCGCCGGTCAGGTCATCCAGGGCTGGGACCAGGGCGTCGCCGGCATGAAGATCGGCGAGATCCGCAAGCTGACCATCCCGCCGCACCTCGGGTACGGCGAGCGGGGCGCGGGTGGGGTCATCCCGCCGAACGCCACGCTGGTGTTCGAGGTCGAGCTGCTCGGAATCGGCTGAGCGCACGCGAGCTCCCCGCTTGACCTGGTACGTGTACCTTGCACGCTGTTCCGACGGCTCGCTCTACACCGGCGTGGCCAAGGACGTCGCCAAGCGCATCGCGCAGCACGACGCCGGGAAGGGTGCAAAGTACACGCGTGGTCGAGGTCCGCTGGAGCTGTGCGCGCAAGCCGCGTGCGAAGAGAAGGGGGAGGCGCTGAAGATGGAGAAGCGGATCAAGGCGCTCACGCGGACGGAGAAGCTCCGGCTGGCGAAGCTGGGCATGCTGGCGGTCGCGGCCTGCTGGATGATGGGCTGCGACACGCCGGCGCCGCCGGCGACGATCGACGCCGGGACGATGAGCTTCGCCGAGCTCGCGAAGATCGACTCCGGGCCGCTGGCGGTCGCGGGCGATGCGGGGCGCGCGCTCTCGAGCGGTCCGGTGCGGACGACCAGCGACTGCGTGGCCAAGGACGGGACGGTCGACTTCCACGGCGACAAGCTGCTCGAGGCCGATGTCCGCAAGAAGCTGCAGAAGGCCGACGGCGCGATCCACGAGAGCGATCTGAAGACGATCAAGTCGATCAACATCAGCGGCGGAAACGTCGACGCGCTCGACCCGTGCATCTTCCCGCGGCTGACCGCGATGCGCGATCTGTTCGTGGGGCCCGGAGCGGTGGAGGATCTGACGCCGCTCGCCAACCTGGTGCAGATGCGCAGCCTGCGCGTCTCGGTGAGCCACGTGGCGGACCTGACGCCGCTGGAGAAGCTCGGCTACATGGACCGCATCGACCTCGGGCGCACCCCGGTGACCGACATCGGGACGCTGGGGAAGCTGGCGAACCTCACCGAGGTGCAGCTCGACGACACGCTGGTGACCGACATCTCGCCGCTCGCCAGCTGTACGAAGCTACAGAAGGTGAGCCTGCAGCGAACGGGCGTCTCGGACCTCACGCCGCTGCGCGGAGCGACGGGGCTGAAGTTCCTGTACATCCAGGGGACGCAGGTCCACGACCTGACGCCACTGTCGTCGCTAGTGGCGCACGGGTTGAAGATCATCCAGAGCTAGCGGCGCGACGGAGGGCGGCGAGGCGGGCGGTCTCGTCGTCCCGCTCCGCCAGCTCGAGGAGCGTTTCGCGGAGCTCCGGCGAAGCGACGGTGTCGGCGGCGACGCGGACTCGCTGGCGAAGCTCGGGCCACGGAAGCACCCACCGATCGAGCGCTCCCCCTTCGCTCACTTCTTCTCGCGCTCGGCGAGCCCCGGCTCGTTCCACAGCGCGATGCCGCCGAGCAGCCCGGCCACGTTGCTGGTGATCTTCACCTGCGGCGGGAGCTTCTCCTTGAGGTGCTTGGCGTTGCCGCCGCCGATGTACAGGATGCGCGGGTTGAAGATCGGCAAGATCTGCTCGATGACCCGGTGGACCCGCTTGCGCCAGCGCTTCTTGCCGACCTCGGCGTAGGCCGCGGCGCCGACGAGATCCTCGTAGGTCTTGGGGCCGCGGAAGGGGTGGTGGGCCAGCTCGATGTTGGGGACGTAGTGGCCGTCGATGTACAGAGCGGTGCCCATGCCGGTGCCGAGGGTGATGACCATCTCCAGGCCGCGCCCCTCGATGACGCCGAAGCCTTGCACGCCGGCGTCGTTGAGGACGCGCGCGGGGCGGCGGGTGCGATCGACGAAGGTCTGGGCGAGGGGAAAATCCTTCCAGTCCGGGTGGAGGTTCACCGCGGTTTTGATGACGCCGTCGGTGACCACGCCGGGGAAGCCGCAGGAGATTCGGTCGAAGTCGCCGAGCGGCTCGATGAGGGTCCAGAGCGCGTCGAGGACCGCCTTCGGGGTGGCCGGGCGTGGCGTGGCGACCTTGGCGCGGTCGGTGAGCGGCCCCCCCTTGGCGTCGAGGATGAGCGCCTTGAGGCCGGTGCCGCCGATGTCGATGGCGAGGGTGCGCGTCCCCTCGGCGGTGTGTGTCGCGGGCGCGGACTTGAGTCGGCTGGAGCGGTTCGGGACGGCCACGGTCATGGAGCGAGTGTAACGTCGGCAATGGAGGCACCGCGGACGAAAGCGATGACGGGCGTGACGTTGGTGACGGCGGTCGCAGCGGCTGCGCTGGCGGCGTGTGGCGCGACCGGTGCGGCGCGTGTCGGCAACGATCGCGCCGAGCGCGTGGACCCGATCCCCCGCGACAATGCGACCCGTGCGGCCTACGCGGGGACCGACGCGTGCGTCGGGTGTCACGCCGACCTCGTGTCGGCCCTTGGTCATTCGCCGATGCACAACATGACCCGCCCGCTAGGCGCGGCGCACCCCGAGACCGCGGTGAAGAGCCCCTGGCCGAGCGCGTTCCGCTTTCATGGCGACGAGGCGCGCTTCGAGACCAAGGACGGCGAGCGACGGATGGTGCTCGGGGCGCAGACCTACCAGCTGACCAAGATCATCGGCGGTCGCGTGCGCGAGGACTTCGTCGGGATCGAGCTGGGCGCGGACGGGCGACCGCGCGCCGGTGCGGAAGAGCGCGTGCTGCCGGTGTCGTGGCGCATCGAGGCGAAGGAGTGGCGTTACAAGGGGTACTCGGTGATGACGCCGGAGCGGCGGACGCTGCACGAGGGGGCGGTGTGGCGCACGACCTGCCTCGGCTGCCACAACACGATGCCCCTGCTCGACGGCGAGCTGGGCGGGATCGCCGGACGCAAGGCGCGCACGCCGGCTCCGTGGCCCGACCGGATGCTCCCCGAGGACGAGCGCCGCACGCTGCAGACGCGCGACGCCGACACGCTGGCGCAGTGGGTGCGCGCCGCCGAGGTCCGCGACGCCCGCTTCGGCGAGCAGGATCTGGTGGAGCTGGGGATCGGCTGCGAGGCCTGTCACCAGGGGTCCCGCGCGCACGCCGCCGATCCGGGCAACGTGGCGGCGCGCCCGTCCTTCACGCCCCGCGGCGCCCCCTACGCGTGGAACGAGCCGCTGCTCGCCGGCAAGGCGAACCCCGCCGCGGTCGCCGTGGACCGCGTGTGCGACCGCTGCCACCAGGTGCTCTTCAGCGCGTACGAATGGACATGGGAGGGCGGCACGCGCACCCACTCGCCCGGCGGCAGCACGATCAACTCCGGCGAGGCGCGCGACCTCTTGCTCGGCGGTTGCCGCGGGCAGCTCACCTGCACCGCCTGTCACGATCCTCACCGCGGCTCGAGCAAGGCGCGGCTCGCCGAGCTGGCGACGCCGGCGGGCAACCCGGTCTGCACCGGCTGCCACACCAAGCTCGCCAGCGAGACCGCGTTGAAGGCGCACGCACACCACGATCCGAACGGGCAGGGCGGCTCCTGCATCGCCTGCCACATGCCGCAGAAGAACATGGGGCTCGACGGGCGCCTCACCCGCTACCACCGCATCGGCAGTCCGAGCGACCCGGGCCGCGTGCTCCTCGACCGGCCGATGGAGTGCGCGCTCTGCCACCCGGGGTCGACCACGCGCTCGCTCGTCGAGACCACCGAGCGCTGGTACCGCCGCACGTACGACCGGCCGGCGCTCGAGGCGCTCTACGGCGATCTCGATCAGCCGATGTTGCTGTCCACCCTCGAGCGCGGCAAGCCGCACGAGAAGGCCGTCGCCATGGACCGCCTGGGCGAAGCGCGCGACCCACGCGCCGTCCCGCTCCTCGACGCGGAGCTGGGCGATCCAGCGCGCGAGCCGTACCCGCTGATCCGCCAGTACGCCCGCGACGCGCTCCACCGCATCCAGCCGGGCCGCGAGCTCCCCAGCATCGACGCCGCCGGCGATCGAACCGGCGCACCGGCGCGCGGCGATCACGACACCGGTGAAGACTGAATCAGGCGTTCCGCTTCGCGTCGCTGGGTGTGTTGGGGTGCTGCAGCAGGATCTTCTTGAGCATGGCGTTGCGCCGCACGAAGTTCTGCTTGAGGAAGTGCCCGAGCACCGCCGGCGGCGTGGCCCCCCAGCGCGCGAAGTTCTGCACCAGGGCGATCGAGGTCACCGGCTTGCCGCAGATCATCGCCGTGGTGCGCGAGTCGAGCGTGCAGCCCACCAGCGTCGCCAGCACGCGCGCCTCGGTGTTCCAGATGACCGAGAAGCGGTCCTCGGCGCTCGCCTTGGTGAAGCTGGTGCGCAGGATGTTGCGCGAGAGCACCCGCGTCTTGTCCGGGATCTCGCGGTCGAGGGTGGTCTTGTAGACCTCGCCGAGGCGACGCGGCTGCAGGATGCGGCGCACCAGGCCGTCGGCGGTCATCGGGTTGCGCAGGAGCAGGCGCTGGACCTGGCTGTCGCGCAGCAGATCGCCGCGCGTGGCCAGCGCGTCGAGGCCGGCGGCGGTGCGGTGGTGGAAGGCCGCGAGGCGCGCGTGTTTGAGCTGCGTGTGCGGGTTCTCGAAGAGCGCCTTGATCAGCTTGGGGTCAGGGTCGAGCGCCAGCGCCTCGGGCGGGCCGAGTCGGTCGGTCGAGCGGGTGGCCAGCGCCATGCGCTGATCGGGGGTGAGCGGCTTGTACTGCGTCACGTAGATGCGCAGGTAGCTGGCGTCCGAGCCGAGCGCCTCGATCTCCTCTTCCGCCTTGGCGTCGAGCGGCTTGTCGGCCGGCGCCTCCTGCTCCGGCGCGACCGCCATGGGGAGCTGATCGAGGTCGGGCATCTCGCCATCGTCGAAGGCCTCGACGTCCTCGAGCTCCACGTCGCTGGCGCTGGTGGTGCCGGCGATCGCCTCGACCGACGATTCGGCCGGCTCGTCGTCGAAGACCTCCTCGAGCTCGTCGCCGCCCGCCTCGTCGCCGTTCGCCAGGCTCTGCGACGCGAGATAGAGCATCGGGGCCGCCGGTGCGGGTGGCGCGGGCGCGGGCGGCGGCGGATTCGGCACCGAGCTGCGACCCGCGGCGCGCAAGGCGGGATCCACCGGCACCGCGAGCATGTCGCCGAAGTCTTCCTCCTCGGGCTCGTCGTCGCCGACGATCTCCAGCTCCGGCAGCTCCGCGGCCTCCTCCGCGCTCACCGGCTCGGCCTCGACGTACCCGCGGTAGGAGTTCGGCGGCATCGTCTTGAGCACCGCGCCGCGGCTGACCAGGCGATCGAGGATCGTCTCCACCGTGCCCGGGCTGATCCCCGCCAGGCCCGCCAGCTCCTCGACGGAGAGCGTGCCGTCGACGCGGGCGAGGACGAAGCGCTCGTCGCGATCCAGCTCGAGAGGATGTTCGCTCGGGCGACGCTTGGGGATCCAGTCGGTCATGGGAGCAAAGCCGGCGAGAGAAACGGGAAAGCGGACAGCGGACGTTCGTTCCAAGAGTATCGCAACCGCAGCGTCCGGCACTCTTTCCCGTGGCGCTTTCGCGGTAGTCTCCGGCGGATCGTGCCTGGCCTCGTCGACTTCGTGGTGATCGGCTCCGGCTTCGGCGGGAGCGTCTCGGCGCTTCGCCTGGCCGAAAAGGGGTACTCGGTCACCGTCCTCGAGATGGGTAAGCGCTGGGAAAAAGAGGACTTTCCCTCCACCAACTGGAACCTCCGGCGCTTCCTCTGGCGCCCCGCGTTGGGGCTCCACGGCATCCTCCAGATGACCTTGGTCAAGGACGCCTTCTTCCTCCACGGCTGCGGAGTAGGGGGCGGAAGCCTGGTGTACGCCAATACCCTTCTCGTCCCGCCGCCGGAGGTGTTCACCGATCCGCGCTGGATGGGGCTCGACTGGCAGAAGGAGCTCGCGCCCCACTACGCGACGGCGCTGCACATGCTCGGCGCAGTGAAGAGCCCCGTGCTGGCGCCGAGCGACAAGCTGCTGCGCGAGATCGCCACCGAGATGGGGCGCGGCGACACCTTCCACGAGCACACCGTCGGCGTCTTCTTCGGCAAGCCGGGCGAGGAGACCGCCGACCCGTACTTCGACGGCGAGGGGCCCGCGCGCACCGGCTGCACGATGTGCGGTGGCTGCATGGTCGGCTGTCGCGTCGGTGCCAAGAACACGCTCGATCGCAATTACTTGTATCTTGCAGAGAAGCGCGGCGTGACCGTGGAGCCGGAGTCGCGGGTGATCGACATCCGGCCGGTGACCGACGACGAGGGGCAGGGGTACGAGCTGCTCATCGAGCGCTCCACCGGCTGGTTTCGCACGCGGCGCACCTTGCGCGCGCGGCAGGTGGTGGTCTCCGCCGGCTCGGTGGGGACGGCGGAGCTGCTGCTTCGCTGCCAGCAGCGTGGCTCGCTCGGCCAGCTGAGCGCGATGCTCGGCGGGTACCTGCGCACCAACAGCGAGGCGCTCCTCGCGGTGCGCGCGCGCAACGACGCGGTCGATCATAGCAAGGGGATCGCCATCACCAGCGGCGCCTACCTCGACGAGCGTACCCACGTGGAGATCGTCCGCTACCCGAGCGGCTCGGACGCGATGGCACTCCTCTCGACGGTGCTCACCGACGACGGGCCGGGCGTGCCGCGGCCGCTGCGCTGGCTGGGGAACGTGCTCCGCCGGCCGTTCGACTTCCTCCGCAGCTTGAACCCCATCGGCTTCGCCAAGCGGGGCGCCATCCTGCTGGTGATGCAGCCGATCGACAGCCACCTGCGCTACGTGCTGCGGCGCCGCTGGTACTGGCCTTTCGGCAAGACGCTCGACAGTGCGCCGGCGCTCGGCTTCTCCGCCGAGCAGGCCAAGGTGCCGGTGTACCTGCCGCTGGCCAACGAGGCGGCGCGGCGGCTGGCGGTGAAGATGGACGGCGACGCGCGCAGCGGCATCCTCGAGGTGCTCACCGGGCGCGCCACCACCGCCCACGTCTTCGGCGGTTGCCCCATCGGCCGCGACGCCGCCGAGGGGGTGGTCGACCCGTACGGCCGTGC
>JAMFST010000119.1 GCA_026225435.1 Labilithrix luteola | reverse complement strand
CGGGATCGAGGTGGCGATCTCGTACCGCCGTCGCGCCTCGCTGTACCGCCTGCACGACGCCATCAGCAGCATGGCCTGCGGGATCGGCGAGCAGGTCATCGTCGTCTTCACCGCCGGCGCGGCCATCGCGGCCTACCTCTTCGTCGAGAAGCACTTCGCGCTCACGGTCATCCCGCGCAGCTCGGTGCTCGCCTGGATCGTCGTCTTCTTCCTGGTCGATCACTCGTACTACTGGTTTCACCGCTCCAGCCACCGGGTGAACTTCATGTGGGCCGGTCACTCGGTCCACCACCAGAGCGAGGAGTACAACCTGTCGACGGCGCTCCGGCAGAACTGGATCGAGAACCTGCTCGCCTGGCCGTTCTACGTGCCGCTGGCCCTGCTCGGCTTCCCGTTCCTCATGTTCGCCACCGCGAGCACGGTGAACCTGCTCTACCAGTTCTGGGTCCACACCCGCGCCATCGGCAAGCTCGGTCGCGCCGAGGGGCTGCTCAACACGCCGTCGTCGCACCGGGTGCATCACGGGATCGACCCCAAGTACGTCGACCGCAACTACGGCGGGATGTTCATGCTGTGGGACCGGATGTACGGGACGTACCAGCCGGAAGAGGAGGAGCCGATCTACGGGACGGTGAAGCCGCTCGAGAGCTGGAGCCCGCTGTGGGCGCAGCTCGAAGGCTGGGCGCGGCTCGTGACGATGACCCGCGAGACGGCGCGCCTCGGCGACAAGGTCCGCGTCTGGTTCGCGCCGCCGGACTGGCGCCCCGAAGACCTCGGCGGACCGGTCGTGGTGCCGGAGGTCGAGCGCGCCGCCTACCGCAAGTACGCGGCGAAGGTGACCGCGGCGTCGGCAGCGATCGACCGCTACGTGATGCTGCAGTTCCTGGTGATCACCGGGGCCACCTCGTCGATCATGTGGTTCGCCACGGTGGTCCCACGTCCGCTGCTGGTGGCGTCGTCCGCCTGGGTGCTGGCCGCGGTGATCGCCTGGGGCGGGCTCTTCGAAGGGAAGCCGTGGGCGCGACCGCTGGAGATCGCCCGGCACGTGGCCGGCGTGGCCCTCGGTCTCCTCTTCTTCACCCAGCTCGGCGTCTCCGCCGTGCTCGTCGTCGCGGCGGCGTCCGCGGTGATCTCGGCGGCGCTGCTACTTCAAACGCGCCCGAGGATCGTGGCGATTCCCTGACCGCCGCCGCGTGCTCAGGAGCCCCAGAGCACCTCGATGCCGAGCGACAGCGAGACCAGTGGCGCGCCGTAGTGGCCGACGGTCTCGGTCGGGGTGTGGACCTCGGCCGAGGGGAGAGCCCAGCCGCCGAGCACCTCGCCGCGCAGGCGCAGGCCGCGGGCGAACGACCACGCGAGACCGGCGCCGACCAGCGGAGCGGCGAACCAGGCGGCGTCGTTCGCGCTGACGTAGGGGGCGTTGGCCGTGCCGGTCGTCGACACGTGGGCGGCGGCGATCCCCGCCTCGAGATCCGGCACCCAGGTGCTCGCCGGATCGGTGAGGGCGTAGCTGGCGAGGGCGCCGACCCGCTGTGATTCGGTGGCGACCGAGCCGGACGCCGACTCGGCGTGCGCGGCGGCGATGGTGACCGCTCCGACCAGGCGCAGCCCAGCGCGATCGCCGAGGCGCGCCCAGAGTCCGAGACCCGCCTCGCCCGACGGACCGATCCCGCGGAGCCCGAGCTCGGTCCCGCCGCTGACCTCGAGCCCGAGCCTCGGGCGGAAGGGGGGCGCAGCGGCGGTGGAGGGGAGCGCCAGCGCCTCGAGCTTCGGCGTGATGGTCACCTCGCCGTGCGGCGGATCCGGCGCGTGCAGCTCCATCAAGCTCGCGCGCAACAGCTCCACGGTGCCGACGGCGACCGACGCGGTCGAGGTGCGCGCGCTGGGGGCGTCGAGCTCGCGGACGACGGCCTTGCCGGTGACCCGGTCCGCTACCCAGATCTCCACCTTGTCGGCGCCGGAGATGACCAGGCGCACGGCGGCGACCGCGCCGACGTTGCGCGCGACCTGCTCGAGCGGCGCGCGTGATGGCGAGCCCTCCGCCGGCGGCT
>JAMFST010001030.1 GCA_026225435.1 Labilithrix luteola | reverse complement strand
TACTGGCTCACGCCGATCTTCAGCACCGACAGGACGCCGAAGAGGATCGTCCCCGCCATGATCATCCAGGCGAGGACCGGCCGCCGCAGGCAGACGTCGGTGATGTTCACGAGTGGGCCGCTCCAGGCGTGGACGGAGTGCCCGGTGCGGTCAGCTGCGGTAACAGCGTTCCACCTCCGGCGCCGCCGTCCCGATGTCCACCGAGGTGGCTCCCCGGTCCGCCGCCGCTTCCGAGCGGAGAGCCGGCGCCACCGGGTGCGCCGCCGTTGGAGGCGGCCGGCGGCGGAACGTTGGGCGCGCCGGCATCGCCCGAGGCGAGGACCGCTTCCACCGTCGTCTGATCGCTCACCTTCACCGGCGCGCCGTCGACCAGCGCGTCGAGACCACGCACCACCAGCTGCTCGCCCACCGCGAGCCCCTTGGTCACCTCGACGGCGCCATCCTGGGTGTACATCCCCACCTGCACCTGCTTCGACCGGGCGACGTTGTTCTCCACCACCCAGACGACGTTGCCGTTCTCCGTCGGCTGCACCGAGATCACCGGCACGACGATGGCGTCGCGCGCGTCGCCGATGGGCACGGTGACCTCGCAGAAGGCGCCCGGCCGCAGCCAGTACTGGTGATCGGTGGTGTCGAGCGTGGCGGTCACCGGCACGAGGCGGGTCGTCGGATCGGCCGCGCCGGCGACGAGATCGATCGAGGCCACGTACGAGTGCTGGCTCTCGCGCAGCGTCACGTTGGCCTTCATGCCGTTCTTCAGGCGCGGCGCGTCCGCCTCGCCCACCTGGAAGCGCAGGAGCAGCGGATCGCGCTGGAGGATCGTCGCCAGCACCGCGCCCGGCTGCAGGTACTGCCCGACCTGCACGGTGCGCGTCTGCACCACGCCGGCGATGGGCGCGTGGACCGACGAGTCGCGCAAGTTCAGCTGCGCGACCCGCACCGCCTCGTTCGAGGCCGCCACGTCCGCCTGCGCCGTCGCCACCGTCGTCTGGTAGGTGGCGATCTCCTCGCCAGCGATGAGGCCCGGATGGTCCTTCACCGCCCCCTGACGTCGCTTCAGCTGGTCCTCGGCCTGCTTCTCGTTGGCCTTCGACTTCTGCAGCTGCGCGCCCGCCTGGTCGACCGCCACCTGGTAGCGATCGGCCTCGATGCTCACCAGCGTGTCACCCGCGGTGACCGCCTGCCCCTCGGTGAAGCTCACCTTGTCGACGGCGCCGGCGACGCGCGCGGTGATCTGCACCTGCTGGAACGCGTCGAGCGACCCCGGGGCGGAGATTGTATACTGCACGTGACGCATCGCCAGCGGCGCCGTCTCCACCGGGTATTCCAGCTTGCGACCACCCGCCCCTCCCCTGCCGGCGCCGCCGCCCTTCTTCACCGCGGCGTCCTCCGACTTGTGGCAACCGCTGACGAGGGGAGCTGCGAGGCCGAGGACGACGAGACCGATGACACCGAACTGCCGATTCATTTGAGCTCCGTGCCGAGCGGCTCGAGGCCCAAGGCTTGCCGCATGTCGAGATAGGCCTGCGCCATCGCGTACTCCGCGCTCACGTACTCGACCTCGGCGGTGAGCCGCGAGTCGTTCGCGTCCACCAGCTCGATCGCCTTGGCGAGCCCCTCGCGATACAGGATCGCCGTCTCCTCCGAGCTCTGCTTCGCCGCCTGGAACCCCTGCTGAGCGACGCGGAAGGCGGCCTGCGCGCTCGCCAGCGAGGCGAACGCGGTCTTCACCTGTGCGTCCACCGTGCGCACCAGGGTGACGGTGGTGAGATCGGCGATCTCCGCCGTGGCCACTCGCGACCGGCGATCGGCATAGCGCGTCCCGTTGTCGAAGATGGTCCAGTTGGCGGTGAAGATCAGCGACTCGTCGAGGTACGGCGAGCTCGCCCCGGGATCGGACACCGCCTGCGCCGACGCCGTCGCGCCGATGGTCGGCACCAGCCGGAGCAGCGGCTCGTCGGCGAAGTCGTGCGCCGCCACCGCCGCCAGCTTCTTCGCGTCCACGTCCGGCCGGTGCCCGAGCGCGAACTTCACCAGCGACTCCACCGGCGCCAGCGGCTGCTCGGAGGCGTGCAGCAGCCCCTCGGGCACGGTGACCTGGTTGTCGATCTTCGCGTTGATGGTGAAGGAGAGCGTGGTGAAGGCGTTCTGCACCGTGCCGCGGTTCACCTCCACCTGGCGCGCCGAGCTGGCGAGATCGATCTGCGCGCGCGTGGCGTCGTTCGAGCTGTTCAATTGTGCATCGACGCGCGCTTGCGTGTCCGACAGGTTGTCCTTGGCGGTGTCGTAGGCGCGCTGCGCCGCCTCGAGCACCGCTTGCGCGCTGAGCACGGCGAAGAAGGCGCGCGCCGCGTCGAAGGCCAGCGTCCGCTTGTCGTCGACCGTCTGCGCGATCGTCGAGTCGCGGTTGTTCTTCGCCTGCGCGAGCAGCGGGAAGTTCGAGGCGACGAGGATCGGCTGCGAGATCGAGCCGGTGCCGGTGCCCACGTTGGGCACCTGCGTCTCGGTGCCGTCCTTGGTGCGCTTCGGGCGGATCGTGTCGGTGCCGGCGAGCGTGATGACGGGGAGGAACGCCGCGGTCGCCTTCTGCACCGCTGCGTCGGCCACCACCACGTTGAGATCGGAGATGCGCGCGCGCTCGTTCTTGCTCAGCGCCAGCTTCACCGCCTGATCGAGCCGCAGCCCGCCCTTGGCGGTCGGATCGACGGTCTCCATCGGCGGAGTCGTCGGCGTCGGCGCGGGGGGCGGTGGTGGAGGCGCCGCGGTCGGCGTCGTCGCCGGCGGCGCAACGGTTGAGGTAGCCGGTGCCGCCGTCTGCGCCCAGGCGACACGCCCCGCGCCAGCTTCACCCGCCAGCACCACGCTCACCGCGAGGACGGCCGGCGCCATCCTCCGTGCACGGACCCACGATTCTTCGCTCGACACGGGAGGAGCGTGGACGAGCATCGCCCCTGAACGCAACCGAAACGCGCGCGCCGTGTCTGGTAATGTCCGCCGCATGCGCATCCTCTCCGGCGTGCAGCCCTCCGGTCGACCGCACCTCGGCAATTTCTTCGGCGCGATGCGCCAGTTCGTGAGCCTGCAGAACGAGGGGGAGGCGCTGTACTTCATCGCCGACCTTCACGCCCTCACCTCGGTCCGCGACGGCAGAGAGCTGTCGCAGAGCTCCCGCGATGTCGCGCTCGACTACCTGGCGCTCGGTCTCGACCCGAAGAAGGCGGTGCTCTTCCTCCAGTCGGCCGTCCCCGAGGTCACCGAGCTGTTCTGGTACCTCACCGCGCTGACGCCCATGGGTCTCCTCGAGCGTGGACATTCGTACAAGGACAAGGTGGCCCGCGGCATCGCCGCCGACGCCGGCCTCTTCACCTACCCGGTGCTCATGGCCGCCGACATCCTGCTCTACGGGTCGGACCTGGTGCCGGTCGGCAAGGATCAGGTCCAGCACCTGGAGATGACCCGCGACATCGCGGTGAAGTTCAACGCCGCCTTCGTCCCCGGCTACGACCCGGCGGATCCCGAAGGGGCCAAGAGCGGCAAGCCCGGCATCCTCAAGCTCCCCAAGGCCTACGTGCAGGAGGGGGCGGCCGCTTCCGTCCCCGGCGTCGACGGCCAGAAGATGAGCAAGTCCTACGGCAACACCATCGAGCTCGTCGCCGACGACGCCGCCACCAAGAAGCGCATCATGGGCATCAAGAGCGACTCGACGCCCATGGAGTCCCCCAAGGATCCCGAGTCGACGCCCATCTTCGCGCTCCTCTCGCTCTTCGCCAGCGACACCGAGCGCGCCGAGATCGAGGAGAGCTTCCGCACCGGCGGCAAGGGCTACGGCCACTACAAGCAGCGCCTCCACGAGCTCTTCATGGAGACCCTCGGCCCGGCCCGCGAACGCCGCCGCAGGCTCACCGAAGACCCCGCGTACCTCGACGACGTGCTGGCCGCCGGCGCCAAGAAGGCTCGGGAGATCGCCGCGCCGGTGATGGATGCGGTTCGCCACGCGGTGGGGACTGGCCGCCGAACGGGCTGAGCAGCGCGAATGGCAGGGGCGGGTGTCGAAGCCGGTTGAACTTCTCGCCGACGCCTGCTACCTCGCTTCGAAGCTTCCCGTTTCGGCGGGAACCCGGAGAGGTGACCGAGTGGCCTAAGGTACTCCCTTGCTAAGGGAGCGTCGGGGAAACCTGACCGAGAGTTCGAATCTCTCCGTCTCCGCAGCTGGTTTTACCCGGTCCCTTCGAAGGACCGGTGGCAGGCGAGGCAGATGAGCGCCACGCCAACCTTTCGATAGCGCGTCACCGTCGTGCCGCAGTGCGGGCACGGCTCCACGGCCGTGAGGTCTTGGTACTCGGGGACCAGAAGCGGCATCTCGCGCAGAGCGAGCGGGCCTTCGAAGGAGCGAAGCTGCGCTACCAGGCCGGCTCCGGGGACTATCTGACATTGCTGGAAGCGCAACGAACTCTGTATGTCGCG
>JAMFST010001029.1 GCA_026225435.1 Labilithrix luteola | reverse complement strand
GCCGCTCCGTCGACCCGCAAGGTGGCGCCCGCCGCTGCACCGTCGGCCCCCGCCGTCGCGGCGGGTTCGGCCGCCCACGAAGCCGCCCAAGCTGCCCCCGCCCCGGTCGCTGTGGCCGCGGTCGCCGCTCCGGCTCCCGAACCGGTGGTCGAGCGTCCGGCTCCGGTCGTCGCCGCGCCCGCGGCGGCTCCGGTCCGTCCCCCCAGCACCGCGCCGAAGACCGGCGTCGAGTACTGGACCGGTCGCCCCGGCGTCCCGATGCCCACCCCGATGAACGCACCGCGCACCGGCATCGGTGGCGGCGCCATCGGCGCTGGCGCTCGTCGCGTCCAGTACGATCCGCGCGCCGGCACCGGCGCCGGAGCTCCGCGCCCGGGCGGTATGCCCATGGGTCGCGGCGGTCCCCAGATGCGCGGTGGCCCGATGGGTCGCGGCGGTCCGATGGGCCGCGGTGGTCGCTTCGGCCAGATGCCGCAGCGCCGCTCGAGCGGCATCGTCTCCACCAAGGAGATGGGCCAGGACAAGAAGGTCATCCGCATCGAGGAGAACATCACCCTCCAGGGCATGGCCCAGAGGATGTCCCTCAAGTCGACCGAGCTCCTCGTGAAGCTCCTGTCGATGGGCATGACCGGCGTTCACATCAACACCACCCTCGACGCCGACACGGCGAAGATCCTCGCCGGCGAGTTCGGCTGGGACATCGAGGACGTGGCCGTCAGCGAGGAAGACAGCCTCGCCGCCGCCCGTGGCGAGCCGATCACCACCGCCGCCGGCCTCGCAGCCGACGCCGTCGCCGGTCCGGTCGACGTGGACCTCGTCACCCGTCCGCCGGTCGTCACCGTCATGGGTCACGTCGACCACGGCAAGACCAGCCTCCTCGACAAGATCCGCAAGGCCAACGTGGCCGGCGGCGAAGCGGGCGGCATCACCCAGCACATCGGCGCCTACCGCGTGCAGACGCCCACCGGCACCATCGTGTTCCTCGACACGCCGGGCCACGAGGCGTTCACCCAGATGCGCGCCCGCGGCGCCAGCGTCACCGACCTCGTGATCCTCGTGGTCGCGGCGGACGACGGCGTCATGCCGCAGACCAAGGAAGCGGTGAACCACGCCAAGGCGGCGAAGGTTCCGATCATCGTCGCGGTGAACAAGATCGACAAGCCCGGCGCCGAGCCGGAGCGCGCCCGTCGTGAGCTCGTCGAGCTGGGTCTCCAGCCCGAGGAGTGGGGCGGCGACACCATGTTCATCAACGTCAGCGCCCAGACCGGCGAAGGCATCCCCCAGCTGCTCGAGATGATCGGGCTGCAGGCGGAGGTCCTCGACCTCAAGGCGAATCCGAAGCGCCCGGCGGCCGGTACGGTCCTCGAAGCGCTCCTCGATCGCGGTCGTGGCCCGGTGGCTCGCGTCCTCGTCCAGGACGGCACGCTCAAGGTCGGCGACTTCATCCTCGCCGGTCCGGGCTTCGGCAAGGTCCGCGCGATGACCAACGAGCACGGCAAGCCGGTCCACGAGGCCGGGCCGTCCACGCCGGTCGAGATCCTCGGCCTGTCGGATGTCCCCGGCGCCGGCGACCCGATGCACGCGGTCAAGGATGCCAAGAAGGCGATGGAGATCGCCGAGAGCCGCCGCGGCAAGATGGCCAAGAGCCTGATCCCGGCGACCGCCAAGGTCTCGCTCGAGGAGCTCTCCAAGCGAATCAGCGACTCCGACATGCAGGAGCTCCGCGTCGTCATCAAGGGCGATGTCCAGGGCTCGGTCGAGGCCGTCGCCGATACGCTGGCCAAGCTCTCCACCGACAAGGTGAAGCTGTCGATCGTCCACGCGGGCGTCGGCGCCATCACCGAGGGCGACGTCAACCTGGCCATTGCGGCCAAGGCGATCGTCATCGGCTTCAACGTGCGCCCGGCCGGCAAGGCGAGCGCTCACGCCGAGGAGAACAAGGTCGAGATTCGCCTCTACTCGATCATCTACAACGCGGTCGACGACGTGCGAAACGCGATGGAAGGCTTGCTCCCGGCCACCCTGGTCGAGAAGCAGACCGGCCGCGCCGAGATCCGCGCCATCTTCAAGATCAAGAACCAGACGATCGCCGGCTCGTACGTGCTCCAGGGCACGATCAAGCGCGGCGGCAACGTTCGCATCCACCGCGACGGCAACGTCGTCTTCACTGGCAAGATCGCCGCCCTCAAGCGCTTCAAGGACGACGTCCGCGAAGTGGGCGAAGGCTTCGAGTTCGGCATCAGCTTCGACGGCTTCAGCGACATGAAGGAGCTCGACCAGGTCGAGTGCTTCGACATCGAGGAAGTGAAGCAGAAGCTCTGATTGCGAAGCACGGACTGGCGGAGCGCAACGCTCTGCCAGTTCGTCCTCGTGAGCCTCTGAGTATCTCCCGATGAACGAAGTCAAACGCGCGGTACGGGTCGGCGAGCGGGTCAAAGAGTCGCTCGGGAAGCTGTTCAATGGCGAGGTGCGGGATCCTCGGGTGAAGGGCGTGCTCGTTTCGCGCGTCGCCATGACCGACGATCTGCGCAACGTGCGGGTGTACATCCGCATGCTCGAAGGGGGCGACGTGCCGGCGCGTCGCGCCGAGGCGCTCGAAGGACTCGGCCGCGCGGCGTCGATGCTGCGGCAGAAGGTGACCAAGGACGTCGGCCTGCATGGTGTCGGTCTGGCCAGCGGCATCACGGATGCGGGCCAGTTCGCCGTAGGCGCCGTAGTCGTACTGCGTACTGCGGCTGGAGCAGTCGGTTTGTGCAATGAGCTGCCCGGCGATATTCCACGCGTGGTGGCTGACGCCACCACGCGGGTCAGTACGGGTAATGACCTGGCCGTGGTCGTCATAGCCCAGCAGGGTTTC
>JAMFST010001028.1 GCA_026225435.1 Labilithrix luteola | reverse complement strand
GAGGTCGGGGCTCACGACGACGCGGAAGGGGAGGCGGGCGCGGGACAGCTCGGCGCGCATCCGCGACAGGAGGCTCGAGGGATCGCGCGGATCGTCGGTGCGCACGAGCGCGTCCGCGTCGCTGTCGGCCGCTTCGTCGGGCCCCTCGGAACCGTCCTCGGCCCCCGCCAGCCAGCTCCGCGCGAGCGCGTCGGCGCGGTCGCTCAGGGCTCCGCGATGCGGATGGCGCCGCCCGGCCAACCGCGAGAACTCGTCCGTGCCTCGCGCCACCACCATCGCCACCTCGAGCTCCAGCTCGCGCGCGCGCTCGGCGTAGAGCGCCCCCAGCGGACCGGGCGATTCGCTCTCGAAGGCGCTCGCCAGCGCCGCGAAGGCGGCTCCATCGGGCAGCTGCCCATGCTCGACCCGGGTCCACTCCGGCAAGGTCGGCGCGCCGCGCTCGAGCGCCACCAGGAGCCGCGTGCGCTCGCTGGCGGCGTTGCCCGCGGTGAGCCGGCCGAGCAAGCGGACACGGTCGGCGGCCCGTCCGAGCGCCTTCGCGAGCGCGTCCATCCGGCGAGTCATGTCCCGTAACGGCGTGCAGGGCAAGCCGGCCGAGCGCCAGCGCGTCCAATGCGTGGTTTTCCCCCTTTTCCGACTTGCGATTCGCCGGCGCGGGCGTTCACATCCCAGATCCACGATGACGACCAAGAAGAACTACGTTCTCGACACCAACGTCCTCCTCCACGACCCGCAGGCCATCTTCCGCTTCGAGGAGAACAACGTCATCATCCCGATCTACTGCATCGAGGAGGTCGACCAGTTCAAGCGCGAGGGCTCGGAGCGCGGCCGCAACGCTCGCCAGATCGCGCGCAACCTCGACGAGCTCCGCGAGACCGGCGGCTCGCTCTCGCGCGGCGTGCTCCTCAAGTCGGGTGGCATGCTCCGGGTCGCGGTGCCGGCGGTCAAGCCGGTGCTCGAGAGCGCGCTCGACAAGACCGCGATGGACGCGGCCATCCTGCAGACCGCCTTCGACGTGCGCGAGAACGACGGCGGCCGCCCGACGGTCTTCGTCACCATGGACACCAACCTCCGCATCCGCGCCGATGCGCTGGGGATGGTCGCGGAGAACTACGAGAACCAGCGGGTCGAGGTGGACTCGCTGCACACCGGGATCCACGAGGTCGAGGTGAAGGAGGGGCAGGTCGACGTCTTCTTTCACGAGGGGCGCCTGCCGGTCGACAGCGGCAGCCTCTACGCCAACCTCTCGGTCCTCCTGCGCGACAAGGGGAACCCGACGCACACCGCGCTCGGGCGCTACGACGCGGTCAAGAAGGAGGTCGTCGCGCTCAAGACGCCGCGCGAAGGCATCATGGGCGTGCGCCCGCGCAACAAGGAGCAGAGCTTCGCCATCGATCTCCTCCTCGACGAGTCGATCCGCCTGGTCACGCTGGTGGGCAAGGCGGGCACCGGCAAGACGCTCCTCGCGCTCGCCGCCGGCTTGAAGCGCACCCTCGAGGAGGGCGCGTACACCCGCATGCTCGTGTCGCGTCCGGTCATGCCGCTCGGCAAGGACATCGGCTTCCTCCCCGGCGACGTCGACGAGAAGCTGAACCCCTGGATGCAGCCCATCTTCGACAACCTCGAGTTCCTCTACTCGAGCGGGGCTCGCAAGGGGCCGCGCGCCTACGCCGAGCTGCTCGAGTCGGGGCAGCTGCAGGTCGAGCCGCTCACGTACATCCGCGGGCACAGCCTGCCGGCGCAGTACATGATCGTCGACGAGGCGCAGAACCTCACGCCGCACGAGGTGAAGACGATCATCACCCGCTCGGGCGAGGGGACGAAGATCGTGCTCACCGGCGACCCGGGGCAGATCGACAACCCGTACGTCGACAGCGCGTCCAACGGCCTGACGATCACCGCCGACAAGTTCCGCGGGGAGAAGCTCGCCGGGCACATCGTGCTGTCGAAGGGCGAGCGCAGCGATCTCGCGGAGCTGGCCGCCAACCTGTTCTGAGCCGCACTTCGGTTTCGCGCATGACCTTCGGCTGAATTACTCATGACCGTGCCGCTCGGGGCTGTTGCTCCCCTGGGCGGCACGAGCAAAGCGTCGCTGCGACGGGCCGCCGAGCTCCGCATCGGTGAGGCCGAGCGCGCGGAGGATGCTGTCTCCGCGGTCAGTGGGCGAAGGCGCCCTTCAAGATTCCTTCGCCGAGGACGTGCCCGTTCATGGCGCGGTCGAGGGTGGAGCGGTCCGCGCCGGTGGGGATACCGAGCGTTGCATCGAGCGCCAGCACGCGGAAGCGGTAGCGATGGACCGCCTGCTTGGGCGGGCAGGGGCCGTCGTAGCGGGTGTTCTTGAAGTCGTTCAGCCCGACGCTGGCGTTGCCGCCGGTGAGATCGGCGTTCGGCCCGCCCACCGGCTCGAACCCCTCGGGCAGCTTGGTCATCCCGGGAGGCAGATCGTAGACGAGCCAGTGGGTGTACTCGGGCGGCGACGAATCGAGATCGTCCACCACCACCACGAGCGACTTGGTCCCCTCGGGCGGCGCGCTCCAGGTGAGCGCCGGCGAGGCGTTCTTCCCGTCGCAGCTCTGGTCGATGGGCATCGCCGAGCCGGGGGCGAAGTTGGCGCTCGTCACCGTGAGGTGGGCGACGACCACGCCGGCCGGAGAGGAAGGGGGAGCCACCGGCTCGGCGCACGCGCCGAGAAATCCGAGGGCAAGCAGCGCAATCGTCGTGGTCTTCATCGGTCTCAATCGGCCTGGTAGAGGATCTGCTGGGTGCCTTCGCGGAAGTAGAAATGATCGTAGGCGGTGCGGTCGAAGGTGGCGGCGCCGAAGAGATTCCAGGCGATGCCCCACGCGGCGGCAACCGCGAACCACCCGCTGCGGGTGCTCCGCCCACCGAGCGCGAGCAGGACGAAGAGCACCGGCGCGAAGTCGTTGGAGAAGCGGAAGCCGAACTGGCGCCAGCCGCTGTTCTGGTACAGCAGGTCCATCGCCGCGATGATGGCGGCGAAGATGCCGAGGCCGAGGTACTGCCAGCGCACGGCGAGAGGGCGCCCGCCCACGCTGCCGAACACGCGCGGCGCGAAGAGCCAGAAGTAGAGCGGCGTGGTCCACCAGAGCGCGAGACCGTGCTCGTTGACCTTGAAGGGGACGCAGCGGCCGAAGCTGGTCAGCACCGAGGCGAAGCCGGCGGCCGGCATGTCGAAGCACGACTGCCCTGCCGGCGGCGTCCACGGCAGGATGGTCAGCGAGACACCGAGGTTCTTCGCCAGGTAGTGCCAGCCGAACAGCCCCCAGCGCTCCATGCGGCCGTGCCACTGGACGGTGAGGTACTCGTGGCCGAAGGCGTTCGGATTCCAGGTGCCGAAGCGCGCGTGGTTCATCGTCGCGGCGATGAGCAAGGTGGCGGCGACCGGCGCGGCGAAGAGCAGGATGCGGCGGGCGAGCGCCGCGCGATCGACGCTGTTCCAGGCGGCGACGGCGCGATCGAGGAAGGAGGAGCCTTCGCCGGCCTCGCTGCCGAACGGATCGCTCGCGCTCACGCGGAACGCCTCGAGCGCGTAGTACCCGCCGAGCAGGATGGTGGTCGGGCGGGTCATGAAGGCGCAGCCGAGCGCGAGGCCGGCGAGCAGCGGCCGCTCGGCATCCATCGCCAGCAGCAGGTAAACCGCCTGCACGCCGACCCCGACGACCAGCGCGGCGAACCACACCGTGCCTTCGACGGCGGTAAAAAAGTACACCGTCCCGAAGGCGAAGATCATCGCGAAGACCGCGTTGTCCTGCTCGCTGCGCTTCGACCGCTCGGTGCGCCGCAGCTTCTCCAGCACGAGGAAGAGCACCGCCGGACCGATGCCGGCCAGCCACACCACGAACTGCCCGTCCTGGAAGTTCTCCGGTGACCCCGCCAGCCACACGAACGGGAGCATGAGCAGGGCAGGGAAGGGCGGGAAGCTGATGTACGTTTTTCCAGCGAACTCGGCGAAGTCGTTCCCCTGGGCGTAGTCCGGACCGCCGTGGACAATCCACTGCCGGCCGTGCAGCCAGGCGTCGGCCAGGTGGGCGTAGTGGTTGAAGGCGGTGTGCTCGGCGAGCCGGCTCGGGCCGGCGATGGCGGCGAAGATCGCCACGCAGAGCAGGTAGAGCCCGAGGGCCACCAGCCGGCGGCGCGAATCCGAGTCGGGGCGCAGCCAGCGGGAAGGGCCGGTCGGCTCCTTCACGTCGGCCGCGGCGACCACGGCGGGCTGCGTCGAAGCGGGGGCAAGCTCGGCCGTTTCGTCTACCTCGCCGTGCGGCTGCTCGCTCTCGGTCATCGGAGCGCACCCTAGAGCAAACATGGGCTCATGGAAGCCACTTCAAATCCGTCTACGAGCTCATGGATTCGACCGTGGCGACCTGACGCCGATCGTTCTCGGTGAGGCGCAGAAACCCGTGAATCTACGGTACGTGTGTAGCGCGCTACGCGCTATCCACGACGCAATGCGAAAAATTGTGCACGCTCCGATCGCGTGAATTCTGCGTCTTCGTCGCGTGGCGAAGCGCGCACGCCGCGGCGCGCCGTGAGAATGGCCTGGCACGCGCCTCGCAATGACGCTGCGCAATGGCGCTCCCCTTCGATACCGGCCCCGGCCCCAATGGCGCTCGCGATCCCCGTGCTCTGGCCATCCTGGCGAAGACGATCTACCGGGAGCTTCGCTCGAGCGGCTACGCGGAGAAGGACGTGATCTCCCTCGCCGGCGAGCTGCTCGGTGTGGTCACCAGCGAAGTCAAGGGTCGTCGCGGCGAACCGTCTGGTTCATGAGGGGCTCCTGACGCTGTCCATTTCTACAGCGAACGAATCGCTGCGTATAGATTGACATAGCGGGGTGCGAGAATCGTACAATCCGGCCTCTCTCCCGAGGGACGGCTCCGACGATGTTCTCCATCATCATCAGCGAAAAAGGCGGAGCTGAACGCAAAGAGACGTTCGACAAGAACGAGATCAACGTTGGCCGCGTTCAGGGCAACGATCTGATGCTCCCCAAGGGGAACGTCTCCAAGCATCACGCGCGTCTCCTCTTCCGCGACGGTCGCTTCATCGTGACCGACCTGAAGAGCACCAACGGTACGTACGTCAACGGACGAAAGATCGCTCAGGCGACCATCGTTCGCGAGGGCGACAAGATCTACATCGGCGACTTCGTGCTCCGCGTGGACACGGGCAACTCGCAGATGGCGGCGCTCGACCAGATCGCCCCTTCGATCGCCAGTGACGACGAATCGATCCGCACCCTCGCCCGGAACAACACCGGCAACTCGGTGATCCCCGGCCCGGCCATCGCGGCCAAGGCGGGGAGCCCGAGCGGCGGGATCAGCGGGATGCCTGGCCCCGGTGGCGCGTCCATCGGCCCGGCCACGCATCCGCCGGGTGCGCGCTCGAGCGGCTTGATGCCGTCGGCGGCTCCGAGCTCGCCGTTTCCGCTCGACCGCGATCCGGACGACAGCGAGCAGATGCGGGCCGCCAACCGCGTCAGCGCGCCGCCCATGATGAACAACGGCCCCGGCCTGCAGCCCATGGCGCGCGAGCCGGTCCAGCCGCCCCCTCCGGTGGTGCAACCGCCGCCGCCGGTGCAGCAGCCGCCCTACCAGAGCCAGAGCCGCTCGAGCGCGCCGGGGCCGCTCGCCGATCAGCGGCCGTCGAACCCGCCGCCGATGCGGGGGCAGAGCATCTCACCGGCGGCGTTCGCCTCGGGTTCGCCCAACGCTGGTCGCCAGACGGGCGCCCCGGCGGCGCGGATCGCTCCGCGGGAGACCGCGGCGCAGGCCGGGCGGCGCCTCGCGTCGATCACCCTGGTCGATCGCATCGCCGACGCGGTCGATCTGCGTCCGCTCAAGGCCTCTCCGGTGGTCGACGACGTCGTCGCCCAGCAGATCGAGCGTGCCGCCCGCGAGCAAGCCGCGGCGATGCGCGACGAGGGGGAAGCTCCCGAGGGGATCGACATCGAGACGCTGGTCCGCGATGCGGTCCGCGAGCTCGTCGGCCTCGGCCCCATCGGCGCGCTGCTCGACGACGAGGAGATCCTCGAGATCGACTGCGTCCGTCACGACCAGGTGCTCGCCGTGCGCGAGGCCTCGGTTTCCCTGGCCGACACGTCGTTCACCAGCGAGGAGGCGCTCTACCGCGTCATCGCCCGTCTCGCGCACCAGTCGGGAGAGCCCTGGCGCGAAGGGGAGTGGCTGATCGAGCGTCGCCTTCCGCGCGGAGGGACGATGCTCGCGCTGACGCCGCCGGCGGTCGCGGCGCATGCCCTGGTGGTGCGCAAGCGGCGCCGGGTGGACATGACGCTCGAGGACCTGGTCCGCGGCGGGGCGCTCGCCCGTCCGGTGGCCGTGCTCCTCGAGGCGGTGCTCGCGGCGCATGCCAACGTGCTGGTGACCGGCTCGTCGCGCGCGGTGACCTCCGGTCTGCTGGCGGCGCTGGCTGCCGCTGGCTCGCCCGGTGAGCGCATCGCCGTGGTCCACGACGCCGACGAGGTGAACGTCGCCCAGGCGCACCTGGTCTCGCTCCCGCTGCCGGACACGCGCGCTCGGGGCGCCGAGAGCATCCGCGCCGCGGCTCGCCTCGGCTGCGACCGCCTGGTGATCGGCACCCTCGTCGGGCACCTCGCCAGCGCCACGGTGGAAGCGGTCGCCGATGGCGCCGAAGGGGTCATCGCCGGCACCGTCGCGGCCGGGCTCCGTCAGGGGCTCTCTCGCGCCGCCGCCCAGCTCGTCCTGGTCCACCCGTCGATGTCGATGGGCTCGGCGCAGGATCTCCTCGCCGAGACGTTCGATCTGGCGATCGAAGGCGTGGCCGGCCCCGATGGTCGCTGGCGCGTCACCCGCGTCTCCGAGCTCTCCGGCAGCGAAGGCCGCGGAGCCCCGCGCGACCTCTTCACGATGACCGAAGCGGGCCTCGAAGCGACGGGCATCACCCCCCGCATCGCCAGCGAGATCGCGGCCCGCGGCGGCAAGCTGGACACGTCGAGCTTCCGCCGCCGGTAGCGCGGGGGGTCGCCCTCGCGACTTCAGTCGGCGGAAGCGTGAGCGGCTTCGCGGCGCTTCATCTTTCGATCGACCAGACGCTTCTTCAGCGGGCCGAGGTGGTCGATCATCAGCTGCCCCTGCAGGTGGTCGAACTCGTGCTGGACGGCGACCGCGAGGAGCCCCTCGGCCTCGAGCTCGAACCACTTGCCGTCACGCCCCTGGGCGCGCACCCGTACCCGCGCGGCGCGCTCGACGTCCTCCTGGACGCCGGGGAAGCTGAGGCAGCCCTCGGTCCAGGTGATGCTGTCGTGCCGCTCGAGGATCTCCGGGTTCACGAAGACGCGCAGGTCGCTCGCCTCGTCCTCCTCGGCCACGTCGATGACGAAGAGCTGCAACGCGACGCCGATCTGCGGCGCGGCCAGGCCCACCCCGGGCGCCGCGTACATGGTCTCGGCCATGTCGTCGATGAGCGCCTCGATCTCGGGGGTGATCTTGGCGATGGGCACGCCCTTCTCGCGCAGGCGCTTGTCCGGGTAGTGCAGGATGGTGCGAATCATGACTCTTGCCTCAGGTTAACTCGGAAAGCCGGGGACGCCAGCGTCAGGCGGGCTCGGGCCCAGCGCATTCATGCGCGTTCGGGGTAGACCAGCGGCCCGTGGACGTACGCGTCGCTGCCGCAAAGCTCCCAGCGGGCGTTGCCGATGCGTGGCGCCTCCGCCGGGGTGCTGGGGCCGGCCCAGTCGACGGCGCCGGGGCGACCGCGCGGGCCGAGCAGGACCGGAGCGAGGAAGGCGTGCAGCTCGTCGGCCAGCTGACCGGCGAGGAGGCTGCCGGCGAGCTCGGCGCCACCTTCGACCATCAGGGTGACGATGCCGCGGGCGGCGAGCATGCGCAGGGCCGGAAGCGGCTCGATGCGCCCCTCGGCCGACGCCGGGACGCGCAGGACCTCGACGCCGCGGGTGGTCAGCGCCTCCTCGGTCGACGGGGACGCGTCGGTGCTGGCGATGATCCAGGTGGGGACGTCGGCGGCGCTGGCGACGAGCTTCGACGCCATCGGCAGGCGCAAGCTGGTGTCGAAGATGACGCGCACGGGGCTGGTCCCCTCCGCGTCGCGCACGGTCAGGCGCGGATCGTCGGCCAGCGCGGTGCCGATGCCGATGGCGACCGCGTCGTGCTTGGCGCGCAGAGCGTGGACCCGGGCGCGCGCCTGCTCGCCGGTGATCCACTTGGAGGAGCCGCTGCGGGTGGCGATGCGCCCGTCGAGCGAGAGCGCCAGCTTCAGCGAGATGTACGGCAGGCCGCGGGTCACGTGCTTGGTCCAGGGGGCGATGAGGCCGCGCGCCTCGTCACGCAGGACGCCCCCCTGCACCTCGACGCCGGCGGCGCGGAGCTTGTCGGCGCCTTTGCCTTCGACGTGCGGGTTGGGATCCTCGCAGCCGAAGACCACGCGCGAGATGCCCGCGGCGAGGATCGCGTCGGTGCACGGCGGGGTGCGGCCGGTGTGGTTGCAGGGCTCGAGGGTGACGTAGAGCGTCGCGCCGCGCGCGGCGTCGCCGGCGGCCTTCAGGGCGGCGAGCTCGGCGTGATCGGTCCCGGCCGTCTCGTGATGGGCGACGGACAAGAGGACGCCGTCCTTCACCACCGCGGCGCCGACGTGCGGGTTCGGCGACGGGTGACCGCGTCGGCCGTCGCTGATGGCGGCGTTCATCCAGCGTTCGTCGGGAGATGTCCCGGCACTCTCGTGAAAAGAGCCACGCACGGCGGCGCCTTCGCCGTCCGCGCTGGTGGCGGCGGGCGCAGCGTCCTGGTCCTGGGTGTTCCGGCTCACGTCGCCCATGTCATCGCTCCGGCCGCGGTCGCTCGGGTGGCGGCGTCGACTTGCGCTGCGCGTCGAGGCGATCGAGCTCCTCGCGGAAGGCGCCGATGTCCTCGAACGAGCGGTACACGCTGGCGAAGCGCACGTAGGTCACGTCGTCGAGACCGCGCAGGTGGGTCATCACCCGCTCGCCGATGTCCGTCGCCGGCAGCTCCTTCTCGCCGCGGTCCATCAGCTCGCGTTCCACGGCGTCGACCAGCGCTTCCAGCTGCGCCAGCGAGACCGGCCGCTTCTCCGAGGCGCGGCGCAGACCGGCCAGGAGCTTCTGCCGGTCGAACGACTCGCGCCGCCCGTCTTTCTTGACCACCAGCGGCAGCACTTCCTCGACACGCTCGTAGGTCGTGAACCGCCGCGAGCACTCCTCGCACTCGCGCCGCCGACGGGTCACGTCGCCGGCGCCGCCGGTCCGTGAATCGGTGACCTTGCTCTCGAGATGGGCGCAGAAGGGGCAGCGCACGGGAGGCCGCCTCGTACCATAAGCAGCCGTACAAGGAAAACCCCGGAAAGGTTCAGGTCTCGCCGGGGTCCGGTGTCACGTCTCGCAGCGCGAGAACACCAAGGACGCGTTGGTGCCGCCGAAGCCGAACGAGTTGTTGAGCGCGTGGTCGATGCGCCCCTCGCGCGCCGTGTTGGGCACATAGTCGAGGTGGCACTCGGGATCCTGGTCCTCGAGGTTGATCGTCGGCGGGACCAGTCCGTTGGCGATGGCGAGCACGCAGACGGCGCTCTCGACCGCGCCAGCCGCGCCGAGGAGGTGCCCCATCATCGACTTGGTCGAGCTCACCCAGAGGTGACGGCCCGGCTTGGGGACCGCGTGGTCACCGAAGACGATGCCGATGGCCTCCGACTCGGCCGTGTCGCCGATCGGCGTCGAGGTGCCGTGCGCGTTGACGTAGTCGACCTTGTCCGGCGTGATCTGCGCGTCCTTCAGCGCCATGCGCATCGAGCGCTGGGCGCCCTCGTGGTGCGGCGCGGGCTGGGTCAGGTGGTAGGCGTCGCTCGAGGCGCCGTAGCCGGTGAGCTCGGCGTAGATGCGCGCGCCGCGCTTCTTGGCGTGCGTCAGCGACTCGAGGATGAGCACCGCGGACCCTTCGCCGCAGACGAAGCCGTCACGCCCCTTGTCGAACGGGCGGCTGGCGCGGGTCGGATCCTCGTTGCGCTTGGAGAGCGCCATCATCGCCTCGAAGCCGCCGATACCGACCGGCGTGACGGTGGCCTCGGCGCCGCCGGCGACCATGACCTGGGCGCGACCGCGACGGATCCACTCGGCCGCCTCGCCGAGGGCGTGCGCGCCGCTCGAGCACGCGCTGGTGTTGCAGTAGCTGGGGCCGCGCAGGCCGTGGGCCATCGAGACTTGCCCTGCGGCCAGGTTGGCGATGATGCCGGGGATGGCATACGGGCTGACCTTCGACGGACCCTTCTCGGTCAGCGTCGTCTTGGTCTTCTCGAGCGTGCTGAGTCCGCCGAGGCCGACGCCGATGAAGCAGCCGGCTTCGTCCCGGTCCTCGTCGTTCAGCTCGAGCTTGGCGTCTTCGACCGCCATCTTCGCCGCGCCGAGGGCGAACTCGGTGAAGCGGTCCATCTCCTTCAGCTTCTTGCGCTCGATGTAGCGGGTGCCGTCCCAGTCCTTCACCTCACCGGCGAAGCGGACGCGGAACTTCGAGGCGTCGAACAGGGTGATCGGGCCGATACCGCTCTCGCCCGCGAGCAGGGCTCGCCAGGTTTCCCCGGTGCCGGTGCCCACCGGAGTGACCATGCCGATTCCGGTGACGACGACGCGCTCCATG